>JABSRT010000008.1 GCA_013214945.1 Gammaproteobacteria bacterium | reverse complement strand
ATTGCTGCAGTAAACTGGCATAATAACCCGCACGGTTAAGCAATTGTTGATGATTGCCCCGTTCAATAACCTGCCCTTGCCCGAGCACGATTATTTCTTTGGCATCGACAACGGTGCTAAGCCGATGAGCAATGACAATCACTAAATGGTGTTGGGCATATTTGGCAATCGCCGCGCTAACCAATTGCTCGGTAGCTTGGTCGAGGTTGCTGGTCGGCTCATCGAGAATTAACACCCCAGGTTGATTATAAAATGCCCGAGCTAAGGCCAATCGCTGTGCCTGCCCCCCCGAAAGCCCAGCACCACCCTCGCCAACATGGCTATTAATGCCATGTGCTAGTTGGGCAACAAATTGACTCAATCCCGCTTGTGTTAATGCATCGATAACCCGATTGGGTTCAAAGTCATCGGCCATTGCAACATTGAAACCTAAGGTGCCGTAAAAGACATGCCCCTGCTGGGCAATCCAACCACAATGTTGCAACCAGCTATCACGATTGGCGGCGTCTAGCCGTTGATTGTTGACCCGAAACTCGCCATCGCTAGCACTGATAAAGCCTAATATAATATCGATTAAGGTCGATTTTCCGGCGCCACTTTCACCAATCACCGCATAAAGTCCTGGCCCACTTAAGCTTAAATTAATCTCGCTGAGCGCGGGTGCTCGGTCAGGATAACTAAAATGTAATTTTGAAAACTCGAGGGTGAAGGGTTGGCTAAAATGTTGCTTTGTTTGTTCATTAGGTACGGGGTGCTGTAATAATTCAACCATGTCAGCCGCGGCGCTCACGCCTGTCATTTTTGCGTGATACTGAGCGCCTAGCTGGCGAAAAGGCAAGTAAAATTCTGGCGCTAACAACAACACCCACAAGGCGAGCAGATAATCAACATGGCCATAATAAAGTCGAAAGCCCAAAATGACGGCGACTAACGCGATTGAAATTGAGGCGAGAAATTCCAAAAAAAATGATGACAAAAATGCGACCTTCAAAATTGCCATGGTTTGGTCACCAAAATCGTCACTGATCTTTTTAACCGCGGCTATTTCACGACGCGACGCATTAAATATTTTCAACTGGGTTAGACCCTCGATAATATCGAGAAAGTGACTGCTCATTCGCAGTAACTTTGACCAATGCTGCTGGTTAAGTTTTTGCGCTTTATGACCAATTAAGATCATAAAAAAAGGCACCATCGGCGCGGTTAATAACAAGATTAACCCTGATTTCCAATCAATCGGGAACACCGCCATTAAAATAGCCAGCGGGATGACACTGCAATAAGCAACAACGGGTAAATAGCCGGCAAAGTAATCTTCTAACGAGTCGACACCTTGTTGCACTAAATGGGCGAGTTTGGCACTGCCCTGATGCTGGGTATACGCAGGGCCAAGTACAAATAATCGTTTGAGTAATTGTGATCGTAAATGGCTTTTAATCGCGATGGCGCCACGGCGGCTATAACATTCGCTAAAATAAGCCAGCAGCGCCCGCAGCAAGATAACCACGACGAGGCCTATTACCTCTAGACCTAGCACGTCTAAATCAAGCACCGCGTAAAAGCCATTGTCATTAAGTAATTGATTTTTCACCAGCGCGTTATTGAACACCATTTCATTAATAATATAAGCCAGCAGTGCCGTTTGGCCGATCATTAAAATACCATTGAGCGAGCCTAAGGCAATGGCTTTGCTCAAACGACCTTGTGATTGTGCTTTTTGGGATTTAAGCCAAGTGGTTAACGTTTTTTGATCGGTTACCTCTTGGCTATTTGGTGTTTGCTTCATGCTGTTAATTACGACTCGTCAGCGTCTTGATCTTTGGCAACATTATCAACATGTTGCTCCATTTCGTACCACATTACATTTATAATGCCTAAGGAAACCGCTAACAGCACCCCTAACAACCAACTGAAATACCACATAATTTATTCCTTTTAAATAAGCCGAGTTTTAGTAAGCCGAGTGGCTGTTTTGTTCAATTTCGGCAATGGTCACCGTGCGCCACATTTTGCTATAACACCAAATGGTATAAGCAAGAATGATCGGGATAAATACCGCCACTACCACAAACATTAAGCCTAACGTTTGCTCACTCGATACCGTGTCCCACATTAACAAGCTGTGATCAGGCACGCTGCTCGATGGCATTACAAAAGGAAACATCGCAACACCAGCGGTTAAAATTATGCCCGCGGTTGCTACTGAGCTGGCAATAAACGCAGCGACTTTAGTCATGGTCGTTTTGACTTTAAGTCGCATTAATAAGACCACCACTAGTGACATTGCTATTACTGCAAGCGGGATTAACCACAACAAGGGGTTTGCATAATAGTTATTGAGCCAAGCTTGGGCCACAATCTCGACCTGTTTAGTTGTGGGTTGGGCTTGGGCCATTTTGTCTAACGTACTGGTCACAACATAACCATCAACCGTTTGCCAAATCATTAAACCAGCACCGACGAAACTAACAATTAATACCAAAGGCACTATGCTACCAATACGGGCAGCGCGTGATGCGACCTGCTGATCGGTTCGCATGACCAACCAAGTAGTGCCATGCATTAATACCATCGCCAGGCTTACCACCCCACTGAGCAATGCAAATGGGTTAAACAAGGCTAAAAATGTGCCGGTATAAGTGACACGCATCAACTGATCGAACTGAAATGGCACCCCTTGCAGTAAGTTGCCAAACGCAATGCCAAACACCAGTGGTGGCACCATTGAGCCGACAAATAATGCCCAATCCCAGTTACTACGCCAGCGCGCTGATTCAATTTTACTGCGATAGTCAAAGGCCAAAGGTCTTAAAAACAAACAAAACAAGGTCAGCATCATCGCAAAATAAAAGCCACTAAATGCCGCACCATAAACCATCGGCCACGCCGCAAATAGCGACGCACCGGCGGTGATAAACCACACTTGGTTGCCATCCCAATGAGCGCCAACCGTATTAATCACCACCCGACGTTCAACATCTGCCTCGGCAACAAAGGGCAACAGGCCACCTACGCCCATGTCCATGCCGTCGGTAATTGCAAATCCAATCAACAGAAAACCGATGATTGCCCACCATAATAATTTTAGTGTTTCGTAATCAAACATACTCTTTTCCTAAGCGTTATCGTGGCGTAAACCAGTATTGACTGGGGGGCTTTGTTCAAAGTGGTAACGGCCGGTATGCAAGGCACTTGGCCCCATTTTAGCAAAGCGGATCATTAGCCACATTTCTATAATGAATAACAGCGTGTACACGATGATAAAAGCAACCAGAGAAAATAAAACATCGTTAACGGCTAAATCAGAGGTCGCTAGAAAGGTTGGCAATATTTCACTGATCGCCCAAGGCTGACGACCAAATTCAGCGACAAACCAGCCAGTTTCTATCGCTACCCAAGGTAAAGGCAAGGCCCATAATATAGCCCGCAACAACCAGCGTTTGGTCTCAATTTGGCGCCGAGCATTATAATAAAAGGCCAAACCGAACAGCACTAACATCACCACTCCAGAGGCGACCATCATTCGAAAGGCCCAAAATACGGGCGCTACTTGTGGAATCGAATCTTTTACCGCTTGTTGAATTTGTACTTCGGTGGCATCAACGACGTTATCGGTATAACGTTTTAGGAGTAGACCATAACCAAGATCTTGCTTAGTTTGATTAAACCCTGCAATATTCTCAGGTGTTTCTTCACCATTACGTAATTTCACTAAATAACCGTAAGCTATCATGCCATTACGGATCCGTGGCTCATGCATTTTTTGTAAATCGCGTAGCCCTATTACCTCTTCATCTAGAGATCTGGTCGCGATAATGCCTAGCGCATAAGGGATTTTGACCGCGTAATGGGTTTCCATCGCTTCATCATCGGGCAAGCCAATGAGGGTAAATGCCGCGGGGGCCGGTTCGGTATGATATTCAGCTTCTATGGCCGCGAGTTTAACCCGTTGTACCTCGCCCACTTCATAACCGGACTCATCGCCAAGTAAAATAACCGAGAAAATAGCCGCAATGCCGAAACCTGCCGCAACCGAAAATGATCGCTTTGCAAACGCAATATCACGGCCCTTAAGCAAGTAATAACTGCTAATGCTTAACACAAACATTGAGCCTGCAACATAACCCGCAGCCACGGTATGAATAAATTTAACCTGAGCAACTGGGTTAAAAATAATCTCGGAAAAGCTCACCAATTCCATACGCATTGTGACATAGTTAAATTCACTGCCGACCGGGTTTTGCATCCAGCCGTTGGCAATTAAGATCCACAACGCCGAAAAGTTGGTGCCTAACGCCATTAAAAACGTGCCCGCGAGATGTTGGCGCCGGCTTAATCTGTCCCAACCAAGAAAAAACATGCCAACGAAGGTCGATTCTAAAAAGAATGCCATTAAGCCTTCAATCGCCAAGGGCGCGCCAAAAACATCACCAACATAATGCGAATAATAGGACCAGTTGGTGCCAAACTCGAACTCCATCGTTAGACCAGTCGCGACACCAATCGCGAAATTAATCCCGAATAATTTGCCCCAAAATTTGGTCATGTCACGGTAAATTTCGCGGCCTGTCATCACAAAAACCGCTTCCATGATGAATAAAATCCAAGTCATGCCGATGGTTAATGGCACAAACAAAAAGTGAAAAAGCGCGGTCACGGCAAATTGCCAGCGCGATAACTCGACTAAGGTTTCGTTTATCATAATATTTTCATCATGGTGATTAGGCTCCTGCGGCAGTCATATTAGTTGCCGCGCTATCAGTATTAGTATTAGTATTGGTTTAACTGCAAGTACAGCGATTACTAGCTTTGATGTTAGTTTCGGTACTAAATTTTGTTCGTTGGTACTCGTTTTAATCTAATTTTTTATCTTTTGTTTTAGAGAACAATTGCTGTTTAACCGACAGCATCTTGGACACCCCAGCGCCTAATTTCATTAAGGTGCCTAATTGCTCAGGGCTAAGGCGCTGTAACTCAGCGGCCCATTGGGTGAGCATTTCGAGCAAATCATGAATGTCTTGCATCTGTTGCTGGGCGTAAACTTCACTCTCACCTTTAGGTGCTTCTAATAACAGATTCCGTAACACCGACAAGGTCGGGTCTACTTCTCGTTTTCGCCGCTCTTCAAATACGGTGTTGGCCATGTCCCATACACTGCCAATCGACCGATAATATTCTTTGCGATCGCCAGGTACATGACAAACCTGAACCAGCTGCCAAGATTGCAGCTCTTTAATGCCCATGCTGACATTGCCGCGCGAGATACTTAATCCACTGGCCAGCTCATTGGCGGTCAGCGGATTTTCCGAAATCACTAACAATGCATACATTTGGCCGACAGTGCGATTAAAGCCCCATTTACTGCCCATTTCACCAAAGTGATAAACAAAGGATTGATTTTTTTCTGAGATTTCCATAATGAATATTCTGAAGTTTCAATAATTTCTGAAAGTTTAGAACGTTTATATTAATTGATCAAGATCAATTTGCTGCAATCGCATTTATTGCTTGGCTGTTGCCCCTACCGAATTAAGAAATAACATGCTAAACAGCGCTGATAAAAATGCCTTAAAAACAGCTATTTACCCGGTTATCAAGTGGCTCACTCGGGAGGATAAACAAAACCATCACCGCAGGCCCCGCAATAGTGATAAATGATGCTAGGTCAAAAAATATTGACTAATTGTCTGATACGATTAAAAAACAGATCGTCAACAAACAGCCGAGCCAACAAATAACAACGCCAAATATCCGCAATGTATTTATTTGCCGACCTTACTTGATCAAAAATATTTTAATCGCAGTTAATCCAGCGTAAGTAGAATCGAGCTAATAGAATAGTCAGTTTGATTAATAATTAAACGCAATCACAGCTAGCGGCGACACTTGGAATCGATGGATAAATGAACGATACTGGGCGAGGCTTTATATCTGTTCTTAATGAAAACTGGAGTTATTATGTTTTTATCTGAAATAAAATCTGGCGATTTAGTCGAAGTTTTTGATACCCACGATTTGTCAAATCCGTTTAAAACCGCTCTGTTAGTGCAATTTCAATGTGGTGAAGATTTGATTGATCCTGAAATGATCGACAAAGCCAAGCTGTGCTTCCCATCAGGCGAAGCACTGCCAAACTGTTGGTTAGATGGCCATTACCGGGTAAAATAAGCGCTAACAATGGCAGCGATAATCCTGGCATCAGGGCTCTGCTAAACCTGAATTTATTTAATCAGTGCTTACTTGGCTACAGCTGATTCGGTGTGCACCGGATTAGTCGCGCGCTTGGAACGTTTCATAAAGGTTTGGTATAACACGGGCACCACAAATAGCGTCAATAGCGAAGAAAAAATCAAGCCCCACACAATAGAGATCGCAACTGGCGCCCACACTAACGAGTGCCCTCCTAAGCCCATGGCCAAAGAAAATAACCCAGCTACAGTGGTCATTGTGGTGATCACAATGGGCATCATCCGCCGTCTGGCGGCATAAAATGTTGAGTGCATCAAGCTCATGCCGCTTGTGAGGTTATCGTTGGCTTTTGAAATTAATACGATAGATGCGTTTACCGCCATGCCTGCTAACGCGACAATTCCGTATAAAGTGTACAAACTTAGCGGGTTGCCCGACACAGCCAAACCAAGAATAACCCCAATAAACGCCATTGGCACCGTAAATAAAATCATCGCCGGCTGAAAATAGCTTTGAAATTGAGTACTTAAAATAATGTACATTAAGCCAATGCCAAACAAAAATAGTCCACCCATCGCACTAATGCTTTCATTGATGTCGTCTAGTACACCAGTAAAATCAAGCGAAACATTGGGGTGCTGATGGGCGATTGTCGCCCAATAAGCCTTAAGCTGGTCATTGGCCGCTACCGTATCGGTTTTTGTTTTATCAATATCAGCGTCGAGGGTAATGGTCCGTCTGAAATCATAATGCCTAAAATTACCTTTTACTTGTTCTACTTTGGTGTGCACTAAAGAGCTTAAAGGTACCAAGATGCCCTCAGGGGTTGGCAATGCGAGATCTAATACCGCGTCGATATTGTCAAAAGCATTATTAACCGCTGCTGATGATTTAAGCCGCAGCGCAATTCGATCGCCCTCACTTTGGATATAACTAATAATTTCGCCATCAACCAACATTTTAAGCGAGCGATAAACATCTGTTGGCGCAATGCCTGAGCGATTAATCGCATCAGCGTTAAGTGTCAAGGTTAAACCAAGCCGCCCTTTACTGTCGTCATCACTAATATCAAGATAATGCTGCTGTGGATGCGACTTTAATATTGAACTTAGCGCCGTAGTCGCCGCGCGTAATTGCTGATAGTCATCGCCGCGTACTTTTACGCTAATGGCTTTAGTCGTTGGCGGACCACCAGCGAGCTTTAGAAATGAGATATTGGTTGGGCCAACAACGCTAGTAACTTGCCCCCTTAAGTCATCGATAATTTCAACCACACTGCGCATTTCTTCGTCGCGAGCATTGAGACTAACCAAAACCTGGCCAATATTGGGCGCAAACAACGGCTCCGTTTCGGTAAACATTTGGCCCGCGTAACTGACGATTGAACGCACTTCATGCGCCTGTAATAACTTGCTAGCAACTGCTTCGACTTGCAATACTTTGTTCATGCTTTGATCGAGTGAACTCGAGGCTGGCATTTCAACGTTAATATAAAAAAGCCTGATATTGTCCGACGCAAAAAAATCCATTTTAATCGCACCACTGGCCACTGCGCCAATAGATAACAAAAACAGCCCAAACAACGCAGCTAAGGTTCGTTTAGGAGAACGCATCACTTTAATCAGCGCAAAGCCGTATTTAACTTTTAATTTATGCAGCACTCGACGGCGAATTCGCTCGCTTTTAGATGGCTGTTCAAAGTTAACGTTAGCAGCAATGATATGACCTGGCAGCATCCAGTACGCCTCTACTAGGCTCAGCGCTAATGCTAAGGTAACCACTAAAGGGATCACCATCATAAACTTGCCTAAAATACCAGGTAGCAACATTAGCGGTAAAAAGGCCGCCATCGTAGTCAATACCGACGCGGTTACTGGGCTAATAACGTCGGTCAATCCTTGCCATGCAGCATCAATACCTTTAAGGCCTTTTTGTAACTGGTGATTAATCGACTCCACCACGACCACTGCATCATCAACCAACATGCCAAGCGCAATGACCACCGCTAATAAAACCTGAGTATTTAAAGTCTGGCCCAATAAATAAAGCCCTATAAAAGTACCTGCTAACGTAAATGGAATGCCAATAGTCACTAACATGCTTATTTTTGTGCCTAAGAATAACCAGGTCACGACCATCACCATCAATAAACCATAAATGGCGTTGGTCTGCATGATGTTGAGGGCATTGCGGGTAATTAATGTTTGATCATCAATCAGGGTAAACTTGACCCCTAGTTGCGATTCAAATTTATGTTTGTTATTAATGAATTGATCTATGCGAGCAACCAGCGCTAAGGTATTGCTGCTTTGTTGTTTCATTACCGAAAATAATATCGCGGGTTGTCCTTGGTAACGTACCAAGCGCGATGCTTTAGCACGCGTACGCACAACTTTTGCTACCTCGCCCAGTTGTACTTCACTGTAGCTTGCTTGCGCACTTAAAATTGGGATCTGAGCCAATAATTCGGGATCAGCTGTCGTGCCTTGAACACGGATCAGCCATTGATCTTGTGCAATTCTGGTGGTTCCGGCTGAGGTATCCTGAAAAAAACCCCTAATCGAGTTAGCAATGGTGACAGGCGAAATTCCTAGCTGTTGAATTTTCGAAATATCGAATTGGACTTGTATTTCAGGATCCAATAAACCCGTGGGCTGAACCCGATCGACCCCTTTGATCCGGGCCAAATCTTTTTCTAATTGCCGGCCTTGACGACGTAAGTTTTCGTTATTGGCCGGACCACTCACCACGACAATCGCGGTAGGAAAGGCGTTAGCTGTAGTGACTTCAAAAATTTCGGGTCGTTGGGCCTCTGCTGGTAATTTCGCTTCTGCGTTATTTACTTCACGGCGTAAATCAGCAATACGCTGACTAAATTTTTCGCTGCCTATGTCATTAAACCGTACCAATACACTCGAGATAGCTTCGCGCGAGGTACTTGAAACAAATTTAATGTCCTTTATTTTCTCGAGTGATTCCTCTAACACATCAGTGATTTTACGTTCGACATCTTGCGCTGAAGCACCGGGTAAAAACGTCGTTATTTGAACCCAATTAAAATTAATCGCCGGATCTTGCTCGCGTGGTAAACCCAAATAAACCACGGCCCCGACCGCTAATACCAGCACAAATATTAAATTGGTTAATACGTGATTTGCAATTAATCGCCGTAGCCACATTAGTCTGATGCTCCTGTTTGACGGTTAGTGCTTACGTTGTTGTTATTGGGTGTGACGTCTAGGGTTTTTATGCTCACGGCTTGGCCATCAAGTAAGCCGTGCCGACCTTCGATAGCTAAGGGATAATCGGTCCACTGGTGGCCAATGTTAATTGCGATTGGCCGCCCTGCTTGGGCGTCAGCAAGCGCGATAAACTTAACGTGTTGGTCGATCACAACAAATACCCCATAGTGATCGCCGCGTTGTTGCAACATATTGGCCGGTAAATGCGCGGTGGCGGCGACCCAAATTAATCGGCCGGTCAATCCCGGCATCGCCGATTGCTTTGAAAAGTTCAAGCGAGCTTGGCGGCTACGGGTTTGGTCGAGCACCAAGGGCAACAATATCCGACGGGTTAATGGGTACTGTTGATCCGAACTTTCAAAATAGAATGATTTGGCTTGGGTAAAAGACTGCGTATCGTTTAACGCGACATTAGCCGTTACTTCAACATTATCAAGTTGGACTAATAATATTATCGACCGACCAGGCGCGACCATTTCGCCTTCATTAACCAATCTTTTGGTCACCATGCCATTAAAAGGCGCAATAATTTTACAACGTGTTTGATTAAGCAGTGCTTGATCAACTCGCGACTGTTGAGCCGACAGCAATGCGCGTGCACTTAACATGCTGGTATTGATTTGGTCTAATTCAACTTCACCAATTATTTTTCGCTTGGCCAAATTATTGCCACGTTTAAGTTGGCGTTGTTGAAATTGATAATTGATTTTATGTTGTTGGTATTGTGCCTGCTGAGCATTTACATTGAGGGTTGCTTGCGTGCAATCTAACAATGCCAATTGCTGGCCTTTAGTCACCTTATCACCGACCCGGACTAACATTGCGTTAACTAATGCGTCTATTTGGGCCGGTACTTGACTATGATTTAGAGCTTGAGTGCTCGCAGGGGCATTTCTTGAAGGATAAAAAACCAGCGACTGTACCGATTGTGTCGTGACTGAAGTAGCGATTAACTGATTAGTAATGTTATCAGCAGCAAACAGTGCGCCGCTGGTCAGTAATGAGCCATTTAAAATGGCCAAATAAAAAGCTGCTGCGACCGTCAATGACCTCATATAACACTCCCTGATTTATGATCGAAATCATTGCTTCCGAGCAACAACACTAGCTATCTTACTCTTGTTTAAGCTATTTTTTAAACGCTTATTTAGATCAAAATTGTAATTATCTCTATTGGGATAATTAATTGAGATTGTCTATTGAGATATGCTTTCGAGATAGCCTTTACACTTAGGCCTCTCATTAAGGCAAATATTTTTAGTAAAAGCTCCTAAGTAAAAGCTCTTAACAATTTATCAGCTTCTTCAACCGCAATGGCATGACGCTTAGCCAACGCCAGCTCGTTTTTATCATAACCACCACCAATCACTGTTGCCACCGGAATATTTAGTTCAAGGCAACGCTTTAACACGTAATGATCACGCTGGCGGATCCCTTGCAATGTGAGGTTTATTAACCCTAATGGGTCGTCAACAAACACATCGACCCCAGCATCATAAATAATAAAGTCGGGCTTGCTCAACGCGAGAGCCTGCTCAAAACCATCGATCATCATTTGCAGATAAAGATCATCGGTCGCACCCACTGGAACATTAATGTCTAAATCACTGTTGGCTTTGCGCACGGGGAAGTTTTTTTCACAATGAACCGAGCAAGTAAATACTTGAGGTTGATTGGCTAAAATTCGCGCACTGCCATCACCCTGATGCACGTCAACATCGAATATTAGCACTTTCTTTACTTTGCCATGTGCAATCAAACTATTCGCCGCAATGGCTAAATCATTAAAAATACAAAAGCCCGAAGCAAAATCATAATGTGCATGATGAGTACCGCCGGCAAGATGGCAAGCAATTTTATGTTTTAACGCCAGCTGACAAGTTAACAACGTACCCACGGGTGAAATCAAACTACGCCGTAGCAAACCTTCGCTCCAAGGCAAGCCCATCCGGCGTAACTCTTTGCTGTCCATTTGATTGTTAATAAAACGATTTAGATACTCGGGGCAATGGGCGGCCTCTAATAATTTCAATTTTGCAGTGCCGGGGCGATAAGTATTAGTGGCTTGAGCAATGCCCTGCTCTTTTAAATATTGGTGTAATAGTCTAAATTTTTGCATCGGAAATCGATGTTTACTCTGGAAATCATAACTATAATGCGGGTGAGTAATTAGTGGCAGGATCATCTTAAACTTTTAAGCACAGGATAAAAAATCTAGCATACTGTGCTCAAGGTCAATGGTATAGCATATTTTCAATAATACTCAGCGCTGTGATTTGTAATTTGCACACACTACCCCGAGTATAATCACTACCATGGCGATAACAGTCGCGATATTAAGGCTCTCCCCTAAAACCAAATAAGCCAAAATAGCAACTAATACCGGCGTTGTTGCTCCCCAGCACGCAGATAACTCCGCGCCTAGTTGCTTAATCGCGTGACCATAGGTTATTACCGAGACCAAGCCAGAAAAAATCCCCATCACGACCAGTTGTGGCATAACTTGTTGCCAAGAAAGCAGCGTAATGTTCGATTCAAAAATATTACACGGGATCAAAACTAATAATAATGCAGCAGCGGTGGTATTGAGCAGCGCGGCTATCTCTAAACCTGCCAATTTTGAGAGTTTGACACTCACGGTGTAGATGGCCCAACAGGCAGCGGCCATGATGTACAGTAATGAGCCAACATATGCTTGATTATTGCCTGAGCGGAGGTGATCCACTACTAGAGTACTAATGCCTAAAATGACGATAGCTAGGCCAATTATGCGTCGTTTAGCCAACGTTTCCCGATAACAAACAACGGCAATTAATGTCACAAAAACCGGTGCCACCCCGGGCACTAATAAGCTACCGACCACGGCTTGTACTTGACCTGAAGCCAGCACACAAACCAAGAAAAAAGGTAAACCTGCGCCAAACATAATGCCGACAAGGTACCTTTTTTTAACCGCTAATATTTTGGCACGTCGGTAATATAACAACGGTGCTAATAGCATGCCAGGCAGCAAAAAACGCAAGCCCATCATATCAAAACTTGTGAGCGACGATTGAGCGCCGCTGCGCAAGACAATGAAATATGACGACCAAATAATTAATGTCGCCAGCAATGCGAGCCAACCTGTGTTGCCCGTTGTTATACCAATCCGTTTCGCGACTAAACTAACCATCATAAACTCTCCATAAAGTAAGGGGATATTATGGTTAAAATAACACGCCGTTTTTATGCTTTTTATGACAATAAAAATGCTATATTTAGCTGATTAACTCAATAATCGACTAATTATTAGTGGAAAACATCATGGACAAGATAGATCAACGTATTTTAGAACTGTTACAAAAGGATGGCCGACTTAGCACCGCAGAAATTGCCGAGGCGGTAAACCTGTCACCGTCGCCCTGCGCAAGGCGAATTAAACGACTAGAACAAGAACAGGTTATTGTCGGTTATCAAGCGAGGATTTCGCGTTATAGTGTTAATTTAGGGATGACTGTTTTTGTCCATGTTAATTTAAACAGCCACCAAGCCACTGAACTTGATCAGTTTGAACAACAAATATCGATCCTGGAACAGGTGATAAATGGCCATGTTGTCTCGGGCCAATATGATTATTTATTGGAAGTTGTCTGTGCAGACTTAATTGCTTATGAGGGGTTTATGCACCAATTGCGCACCATTCCCATGGTCAAAGATATTAACTCTAATTTTGCGATTAGAACCTTTAAAGAGCAAACTGCTTTGCCTATAGCCACAAGAAAACGGTGATGTAACAGCAAAATTATAATGGCTTGAGTATTGATCAAGCCATTGATGATTAAAACAATTCCACCTCGTCCTCTTCCACAACTGCTACGACAGCTGACATGACCACTTCCTTTTTAGGTCGGTAGTTATTATCCCAAATCGCATCGTTAAAGGAAAATTTGTCGAGCACGCCTTTAAGCGTGTCGGATAAACGGCTTAAATCGGTTGAGGTTAATTCTCGATCTTTAGATTGCGCCAGCACGTCTTCGTTGAGTTTAACCATATTTTGTATCGACAGCATTGTTTCAACTGATACTTCTTGCTGATTTTTTGAAGAAAACTTCATTTGTTCGGACAATGTGTGAATGGTTTGGATTGATTTGATGATGCTATCTAAGGCTTGTGATGCATGATTTGACAACGTCAGCGACTCTTCAGTGGCCGTTAAACCAAGTTGCATTGAGTCAAAAACATTGGTGGTACCATGACTAATTCGGCTGACGATATCACGGACTTCGGCGGTTGATTTTGCCGTTCGTTCAGCTAAAGTACGTACTTCATCAGCAACAACAGCAAAACCTCGACCTTGTTCTCCGGCGCGAGCCGCTTCGATGGCCGCGTTGAGTGCTAACAAATTAGTTTGCTCAGCAATTGAATTAATCACCTCAATGATGCTATTAATCTCTGCGCTGTCCTTTTTAAGGATCGCAATTTCGTCCGCACCATGATCCATCTGCACCCGCAAATTATCGAGACTGCTTTGAGTACTGGCTGATGCATCGTGTGCTTGTTCTGCCGCCGAATTAGCAGCATTGGCTTCAACAACTAATAATTCTAAATCGACAAATATTTCATGAGAGGCGGCATCTACTGACGATAATGCGCCATGAATAGTTTTGCCTAAACTGTCTTGTAAGGCTGCTTTTTGCATCATAGTACTATAAGAGTTGCCTAACTCTTCAGCCATCGGTTGTAACCGAGCTGATGATGCATACAAAGCACTGAGTAATATGTCGGTTTTTTCTCGCCGTTTATTTAAAACGTCGAATACCATATTAAAATCGCCGGAATCACTGGTACTAAACCGGTTGATAACGTCGACATGTTCGGATTTTTTTATTTGCTCAACATGGATAAATAAGCTTGCCATGCCCTTATATATTTTGTGCCAATATTGATAACAACTTATTGAAAATGATATCGCAATCATCGAAACAAGTAGTGCGGTTTGCTCCAACGAGAGCTTTATATAGTAGGAAAATATTAAAGAGGCAGCTATCAGTGCTACTGCGGGGAACAAGATGATACTAAAAAGACTTCTAAATACAGGCTGGTCAATACGGCGCTTAATCGGCGATGAACTGTTAGTTTTCACTATGAATGTCCTTATTCAATCTTATTTTTATATAATAAAACCATGCTATCATGGTGTTATAGCTAAATCGATAACTAATTCTCGTTAATCTACATTGCCGATTTTTGCTATAAAACTTGTAAATTAGCAGCCAATCCCTAGCCACCAATAAACTATCCTATCGTAAACTTTGTAACTGCGCACCGTTTATTATGTTCAAAAACCACCTCATCATCTTGGTACTGAGAAATACATTTTAAACGGTCTGCATATAACGGCAACATGCTAGTATGACTTCTAATATATTAATTTTACGACAGTAAACCACGACACCGAGATAACAAATGAAGCAATTTATTAACGTTGGCAGCCACGGCATTCCTTTAATAGTGTTAGATATATCCCAGTTTGATCAGTGGTTAGCACAACAAACTGACCAGCTAAAAACCTGGTTGCAACAAACCAATTTCACGGGTGATGGTTTATCACTCATTCCCAGCAATCAAGGAGAGCTATCACAAGCCCTTTTTGTCAGTGCAGATCTCGAGCATTACTTTAGCTGTGGACAATTAATTAATCTGCTGCCTGTTGGTCAATATGCATTGCAAACACACGCCAAGTATTTAGATGCAGTGTGTTTTTCTTGGTTAAGTGGTAGCTATCAGTTTAATCGCTACACCAACAAGAGCAATGACTTACCTTCATTATCGGTACCAGATCAAGCCATTGTTGATAAAGCAATAAGGTACGCGCAGGCCACCGCGTTGGTGCGAGATCTCGTTAATACACCGGCTGCCGATATGATGCCCGAACACTTAGCACAGGTCGCTAGCGACTTAGCGCAGCAATTTAACGGGTCGTTAACACAAATTATTGGTGATGATTTACTACAACAAAATTATCCAACGATTCATGCTGTGGGCCGTGCCAGTGCGCATCAGCCACGATTAATTGATCTTACTTGGGGTAACAAAAATCACCCGAAAGTCACTTTAGTCGGTAAAGGTGTATGCTTTGACAGCGGTGGGCTCGACTTAAAACCTGCAGCTGGCATGCGTAACATGAAAAAAGATATGGGGGGCTCGGCTCATGTTTTAGGCCTAGCACAATTAATCATGTCACATCAGTTACCAATTAATTTACGGGTATTAATTCCTGCGGTCGAAAATGCGGTATCAAGTAATGCCCTACGACCTGGCGACGTGATTACCACTCGCAAAGGCATCACCGTTGAAATTGACAATACCGATGCCGAAGGTCGCTTGGTATTGTGTGATGCGCTGAGCGAAGCTGAAAATGACAACCCTGATTTGTTAATTGATTTTGCAACATTAACCGGTGCAATGCGAGTTGCATTAGGCACTGAACTACCCGGCTTCTTCTCTACTAACGATCAAATAGCCGCTGACATTACCCAAGCTGGCGCTAAAATAAATGACCCAGTGTGGCGCATGCCTATCTATCAGCCGTACCGTAATTTACTCAATAGCCAAATTGCAGATATAACCAATTGTGCCTCTGGGCCTTTTGGCGGAGCAATTACCGCGGCGCTTTATTTACAAGAGTTTGTTCAACCAGAGACCGACTGGCTCCACTTCGACATTATGGCATTTAATGTCCGTCATTTACCTGGCAGACCAATTGGTGGCGAAGCTTTTGCCATTAGAGCTGTGTTTGATTACCTTGCGAGTAAGTACCACTAACAGCTCAAATAACAGTATTGACTATGAGAAACGCTGGCAGGTTAGCACCCAATAGTAGCGGGCCTTAAATGGTTTCGCCACGATTGCGGCTTAGGCCCTACTCGTGGACCTAAGCCACAATAAATTGATAAGCCGCGTTAGCCCATACTAAGATTAAAATAGTCATCGCTAGCAGCACGGCTAGCGAACCCAAGTCTTTCGCGCGACCAATTAATTCATGATGATCTGTCGATATTTGATCGGCTAACGCCTCAATCGCTGAGTTTATGACTTCAGCAAACAACAAAAACAACATACTCACTATTAAGACCGTCCACATCGTTAACGTCGTACTAATGATAAAACTAAAAGGCAGCAATCCAGCACAAAGCAATAACTCTTGCCTAAACGCCGATTCATGTTGATAACAAGCTTTAAATCCTAACATCGAACAACGAAAGGCCTTAATAATCCGCAGTGGACCTGTGCCGTTGGGCTTAAATTGATTTCCTTGATTATTCGATGTCATTAATCTCTAATTTATTGTTGTTTAATCAACAAACTTTAGCATCAGGTGTAGCTGCTCACAATATTATTTAGCACAAAAGTTTGGCCGTTACCGGCAGCACAAAAAATAACGAAACAACCCCAAATTTAACGTGACGTAATAGACCTCTACAGTCTCAGTTATACACCTATCAACTTTGATTTTAGCATGCTCGGTATGAAGTTAGCTGCCGTGTTTATCACGATGAATAAAATGAAGGGACTCGCATGCGAGTTCCTTCATTTTATTTTAAAGCGTAGTTCAAACCTACATTAATTATGCAGGTGTTGGTTTTACGAGTATAGGCTCACTACTATCGACAGTGCCGGCACTAGGATCGTTGAAAACATCAAGGTCTAATTTTCCTTCAGTTTTTGCTACGATTGTTGATACGACAGCATCGCCAGAAACATTAACCGCAGTTCTAACCATATCGAGCAAACGGTCAACCCCTAGAATAAGACCAATGCCTTCCATGGGTAACCCCACTTGTGCAAAGACCATCGACAACATAATCAGACCTACGCCAGGTACGCCAGCAGTACCAATTGAAGCAAGAACCGACATCATTATGACCGTAAGGTAACCAGCAACGCCAAGCTCAACATTATAAACGTTGGCAATAAATACCGTCGCAACGCCCTGCATTATCGCGGTACCGTCCATATTTATGGTGGCCCCAAAAGGAACCGTAAATGATGCAACCGAATTATCAACGCCCATTCTTTCAGTAACCGTACGCAGTGTCACTGGAATAGTCGCATTTGAGCTTGATGTACTAAAAGCAAATACCTGAGCATTACGAATTTTCTTTAAGAAAATAGCCGGGCTCAAGCCCGAAAAGCCTTTTAGCACGACTTGCAGCGTCACAAATAAATGGAACAACAAAGCACCGATTAATACCAGCACGTAACTAACTAGCTGGAACAGTAGATCCATGCCTAAATTTGCCATTGCCTTGGCTATTAGACAAAAAACAGCAATCGGTGACATTAACATGATGATGCTAACCATCTTCATCATTACATCATTAAGTGTTTCAATAAAGCTAATAACTCCAGCTCCTTTTTTTCCGACCATCAGCAAACTACAGCCGAACATAATCGCAAAGAAGATAATTGATAACATTTCACCTTGTGACATTGCATCAATTGGGTTGGTCGGAATGATATCGATTAATACCTGGGTCAGTGGCGGTGAATCTTTACCCGTAAATTCTGCTGTCGTTGTAGCATTCATGCCTTTGCCGATGCCTAATCCTGCGGCAATGACAATCGCAGTTGCAATAGCAATAGCTGTAGTTAACATGTACAAGCCGAATGAGCGGCTGCCAATACGCCCTAGCAGTTTTATATCGCCAATTCCGCACACACCACCAATCAGCGAAAATAAAACCAACGGTACAACCAACATTTTCAGTGCATTAACAAACATTTTCCCAATAACATGAAACAGACCATTGACGACAAACTCATCAATAAAACCGCCTTCTGCATTTAGCCCCGTTAAATTAATGCCTAAACCTACGACAATACCGAGCGCCATTCCTATAAGAACTTTCACTGTCAAACTCATTGTAAATCTCCAATATTATAATTATCGCATTAAGGGTAGGCTAAATATAAAACAAGGCAGGAAATGAAAATCGAAAGTGAGCCATGTTCTATTTGGCATCAAAAATATAGAACAAAACGACTAAATTTAGAGTTCTACTATGTCGTACTAAATTAAAAATGGAATGGATTATTCGGCTTAATATTTTTTAAAATATACAACACAGAGCTGAGTTTACCTTAGGAAAATCGAGAAATAGCAAGTGAAATAATCAATAAGTGTTAAGTGTTTTTTGATCTGGTCTGATCACAAAAAAAATAGAATAACAGTGCGGAAATAATCTATTTTAAATTGTTATAAGTAACGTCCAAGGGACCAAAACAACATTCGTTCAGGCTAGCTTAGTCATCTGTTAGTAGAATATTTAAGTTTAAGTCGCCGTAAACTAGTTGCTAACTGGGGTACTAAATCTACATGTTTTTTGTGAATCACTAAATAAACAGGATAGGTAAACAACACCGGCGAACGTTGATAGGGTAAAGGAGCCATTGCATCAAGTATTTGTTCTCCTGCATTTTTGGTAAATAATAAGACATCGATCCGCTGACGTGCCAACAGTCTAAACAACGTTTTATATTCACCAATCGCTTTCTTATTAGGATAGTTAACTAATATGTCCGTTAGGTTCTTCCAGCCAGACAAGTAACCAATGCTATAATTATGCTGCTCGATTTTATAACCCGCAAGATTAATGCTAGGTTGCGCTGTGAACGCAACGATATCCATTTGTGCAAGTGATTCTGGAACCACAACCAAATTAGGGTAGTCGTCAACAATAGTAGCTATTCGCGCAAACTCTCCATCAGCATGACCATTATTAGTTTCAACAATCGAACGTTTGTCTGGTCGATAGCGAAATTCAACGTCAATGTTGAGCGAATGAAAAGCCTCTTTCAACATTAATTGAGCGTATTTTGACTTAGGCGTCTGATGGCTCTCAATCACCGCACTATTAATAACAAAAGTTTGCGCCTTAACGAAAAAACTGCATAACAGACAAATTAACGCAACAAATTTACTCATCAATATCCTCAAACTCTAACGCTAAAAACAAAGTTATTAGCTATCTATGCGCTACATTTTAGCTTAAAACCAAAATCAGACAAAGTTAACGTTAAAGGATTTCGTTAAATTCGATAGCGAAACTGTCTGTTTTTTTTACACTTACTAAATTTTTTCTGAAAAAACTTAACACCTCAAAACTTAACACATTGAAATTTATCGTAATTATTACTTGGCCCCAATTATGCTTAATGGAAATTACAAAATATTTGAATTCGTTCTTTAGTTAGATGTCATTGAGCGCAAACACATTAACCATAAGTTAGGGAAGATATTATGAATTTAATCAAAAATAGTACATTTTTACCCAAAAGCGCCAAAGTTATGCTGCTTTGTACAGCAATGGCAGTCGCTACTGCCTCAACCCAAGCAGGCGTAATCACGTGGGATTACAATATAGTAGGTGAATTTACTAACTCGTCGTTTACCGGTGGCGGCGCAACAACCTCAGCGACTAACCTAGCATGGGGGACGACCACAGGAACAGGCCAAAGCAGCTTAGTTATCGACAATAGCAATGCATCTGGCCAAGTTGATACCTATTATGGTGGCGGTACCCCATCCGCTGCATTTATCGGTACATCGCTTGATCTATCCCATAATAATAACCCAATTACCGGCACATCCTTAACGGGTGCCACGATGCAAACAACAATTGGTTTGAAGCCTGCTTCGCCTAATAATCCAGCGTTAGGCGATCAATCATTTGCTTTTGATATTCTATTTGCTGAAACACTCAATAGTGGTACCTGCGCCGATGCTTCAAGCCCCACACCTTGTAATGATATTTTCGTATTAATTGGTGGTTTACCTAACTTTAATTTTTCTTATGACGCGGGTGACAGCGACGGTGAGTTAGATTATTTTGTTAATGTATTTATCACCGATGATAATGCTTTGAGTATTCTTGATGATAATATTTGTGCTGCCGCTGGCGCAGCGTCTGGTTGTATCGGCTTAACCACTGTCGAACAACAGTCAAATGTTATTCCATTTGGTTTTACCATTTCCACGGAGCGTTTAACCACGGTGCCTGAACCAACAAGCATTGCATTGTTTGGATTAGGGATGATGTTATTAAGCGTTCGCCGCTTCAAGGCTTAGTAACAATATAGGCTGCGACAACAGGGATGTTGTCGCAGCCTATGGAAAAATTAGATTGCGCAACACTCAGCTTCTACCCAATACCTCTGTTATTTAAATAATATGTTTAAACTATTAACATTGATCAATTTTCTAAACTATTATTTTCATTAGCAATAGCGTCATGATCCAATTAGTCTACAAACGTTGCCTGCTGACGTATCGCAGCTGACAATTTAATATTCCATCGTTTTAGTTCGTACTTACTAAATAGAAAATTGCCGCGTTTTCCGGTTACTATTTTGGTGAATTCACCATGATTAATATAATGATTAACTTTTTTGGCCGCTTCAGACCCTTGGTCTTTTCCGCTGATAGTTAGACCGCCAATTGCTTTGCCTTTAGCCACAGAAAACGACCAAAATGCAAATAACGGTACTGGCGAGTACTTGCTTGACCACTCACTTAACCTATCCGTTGACAATGTCGCCCCAGTGCTATCTGTTAAGGCAGCATATACAGCAACAATAACTGCCTGATACCCTTGAGCCTTGCTCTTTAATACTTCTTGTCGCCACTGTTGAGCACTATCGACAATTTTTGTATCAACCTCAATGCCTAATATTCGTTGTGAGCGACGGTTATTTAACGATGTTTCTAGAATTGCCAGAGATGTATAACTCTTGTCCATCAAAATTTTAATCTTTCTATATCTTGAATCAATTTTTTTAAGCATAGCAACCGAGCGTTTTAATAAAGGGCGTTCGAGTACTCCCGAGACATCACCTAAGAGTGAAATATAGCGACGTGGGTTCTCATTTATGCCGAGGAAGACTAACGGTATATTATGCCGAATTAGTTTCGGCCCTAACATTCTTAAGGCATTGTCATCTGCTAAGACCACAACAGCAGGTTTATTTTGTTTAATGAATTGCCAAGCCCCTTTGGCAATTGCAGTAAACTTTTCAGATGGCTGGCGTTTAGTATCCATCTCATACTCAAGGACATCAGTAGTGGATATCTGTTGAAAAAAACCAGCTCGATATTGCTGAACCCATGGAAAATCGACGTGGTAGCTATGGATAATAATAACCGGCTTAGCAATGGTTGATATTGAAAATACTAATATAACCAACAAAAACACATATCGCATGTTGTTCCCCTTTGAGCCGTTATAACTACATTGAAAAACACCGCTATCACTCAGTAACATTACATCCCGTTAGAGTAAATAAGGACCTAAATAATTAGAATGAGTCAGATCTGGTAACTTAATAATAACAAATACGACCCAATTATCACTTTTTATAAATAATCATCCGGTTCAAAGATCTTGGATTCGAAAGTGTAGACTATCGATTAGAATACATAGTTCTGTTAACTACCTCAGCACTGCTGTGCTGTGCTTTTCTGTTCTAATAATTATACAGCAGAGTATGTTTAGAATTGAGCGTAGGATTACACCCCAGCAATAATCTACATTCAAATTCCTGCTTATGTTGGTCCACATATGTGATTACATTTAACATTTTTAATACAAGTGTTTAATTTGTTTTTACTTTGGCCTAAGGATTCGCTATATTCTGCCACCTTGAGTAATTACTCCAATGAGTAGATGTATGCAAAAGACTTTACAGTATTCTCTTATCACTTTAGCAATAATGTCAGCGGCTAACCCCGTCAATGCGGCTGGTTTCAAATTGTTTGAACAATCTACCAGCGCCATGGGTAATGCCTATGCTGGTCGTGGTGCCCAAATCACTGATGCCAGTGTTGGTTTTACTAATCCAGCCGCTTTAATTAAATTAGGTCAAGCCCAATATGTGGTCGGACTTAATGTCATTGCAGTAGACGGTGAGTTAACCAACGCCAGTGCGGCCAGTGCTAACGGGGCCGCTGTTACTGGTGACTATCAAGAGGATTTGGGCAGTGTGTCTCTCATTCCACATTTTCATTATTACCAACCTCTAAGCGATACACTAGGTTTTGGTCTTTCCGTTGCAGTGCCTTATGCCACCAGCAGTGAATATGACGATGATTTCGTCGGCCGCTATTTTGCTCAGCAAACTGAATTAAAAGTCATTACGCTACAACCTGCTGTTAGTTGGAAGTTAAATGATAAGTTGTCGTTAGGCGGTGCTATCGGGGTGAACTTTGCCAGTGGTACTTTAAGTAAATATAAAGATCACAGTGGCTTGTGTGAAGCCAATGCTATATTTGATAGCTTCTGTGACAGTTTTTATGAAGTATCAGGCAGCGATATCCAACCCAGTTATACCTTTGGCATCCATTATCAATCTGATGATAGTTTAGCTGTTGCCTTGAGTTATCATTCGGCGGTAAGTTACACGCTTGAAGGTGATTCAACCATTACCAACACTCCTGTGACCAATAGTACCGGTTTGGTATACAACAGCCCTGGCGTACCGTCAGTAACCTCACTAAAAACTGAAGAATCGGCCTTGGGCCTTGATACGCCAGCCAGTATTGTATTTAGCCTTGATAAACAAATAAACCCTGAGTTATCTATCCAGTTCACGACTACATGGACGCAATGGAGCGAGTTTACTGATATTTCCATTATTTCTACGGATACAGGTTCGAGCATTAGTGCCAGCACAGAGCAAGCACAGAACCTTAACAGTACTGGTTACATTGGATACATTCCAGAATATTGGGAAGACTCTTGGGCATTCGCTTTGGGTATTACCTATCAGCTCGATCAACGTTGGACCTTAAAAAGCGGAATAGCAAAAGACTTTTCACCGGTTAACAATAAGTATCGCAGCGCGCGAATTCCGGCCAATGACCGCACTTGGTTAACCGTGGGCGGTCATTACCAAGCAAATGACAC
Organism: Gammaproteobacteria bacterium; assembly: GCA_013214945.1. Lineage (NCBI taxonomy): Bacteria > Pseudomonadati > Pseudomonadota > Gammaproteobacteria > Gammaproteobacteria bacterium. Next base: position 179,529 of record JABSRT010000008.1, on the reverse strand, counting down.
ATGGAGTATCGATTTTGCGACCGGCGTAATGTTTATGAAAGAGTCGTCTGTGCATGATAATGAGTATAATGTGCAAAACGTCGCTTTATTTAACAACTATTATCAGGCCGACTACAACATTAACGCCTATGTTGTCTCGTTGCAGTTTAATTATAACTTGTAACAATCGAACTTAGTTTAATTGTCACATTTATAACTTATCAGCCCTATTAGTATGTTAGGGCTGATAATACCAATTACTGATGCTGAGATAGATAAGCTATTATCGCCGATGCAATCATTATAACAACAATTCAAAATTCGATTTAGCAGTACTAATCAAGCATCTTGGTTTCTTAGGGTCGGACTAATGATTAAAAGACGATATTAGCCAGCAGTATGAATTTTTAAAATTATTTTCTCATACAAGCGAGTTAAGGTATAAAACTCCGTTAAATCAACTCCCTCATTCACCTGGTGGATAGTTCCGTTTGTTAAACCCATTTCAACAACTTGGGTATGGCTATTGGCAATAAAGCGTCCATCAGAAGTGCCGCCGCTGGCAGATTGTAGCGGCAAGTTCAAACATTCGTCATACACCACTTGGCTGATAATATCGATCAGTTCGGTGCCCTGAGTATGATAAGGAATACAGGGGCGTTCCCATGTTACATCCGCAGAGCTATTCATTTTCGCTAACAGCTGAGCAACTATCTTTTCTAAATCACCTTGTGAATATTTATGGCTATACCTGATATTAAACCTAACTTCACATTCACCTGGCACAATATTATCTGAAAAATCACTGGACTGAATATAGGTTATTTGCAGGCTAGTTCCCGGGATTTCTTCCGTGCCTTTATCCCAGGATAATTCACTTAATAATACAGAGAATTTTACCGCAATGTGCACCGCATTGATCGCCTGATGAGGGTATGCAACATGACCTTCTTTACCCGTAAAAAAAACCCGAGCTGATACTGCCCCTCTACGTCCTACCTTGATAATGTCGCCAACCTTATCTTTACCTGTTGGCTCACCAATTAAACACATATCAAGCTGTTCATGGCGCTCATTCAAAGTATCAACCATCACCCGAGTACCGAACTCGGCCTCGCCCTCTTCATCACAAGTTAATAAAAAATAGAGTACACCACTGTTTAGTTTTTCGCTTACTGACTCGAGTGCGGCAATAAAACAACCTATGGCGCCTTTCATATCAACCACACCACGGCCAATCAACTTACCGTCAACAATCGCGGCAGCAAAAGGGGCCGCACTCCAATGTTCCTGATGATGAGCCGGTACGACATCAATGTGACCGGCAAATGCAAAACGCTTACCTTGTCCAAAAATTCGTTTGGCTATTAAGTTTCTTACCCCATTAACCGTCACCTCTTCAATCACAAAATGCAGCCCCTCTAACAAGGTTTGTAAATATTCAAAACAACCCGCATCGTCAGGAGTGATAGAAGGAAAACGCACCATCGCCTGTGTAAGCTCGACGGCTCGCAAGCCAGCTTCAATGCTGTCATTATCTAAAACACTGGGATACTCGGGATCGACTGCAATCGATTTATCTAAAACTAACGCTTGTTCCATAAACTGTTATACCTGTTTTCCAATTGCTGATTTTTTTATTCGAGTGGTTGTTTTTCCGGCTCAAGCGGCACCAAAACTCCAGTTAAGTGACCATTATCCATTGATTGCTTAATCGAATATGAAAGCACACTTCCCTCTAATAAAGTTGTTGGTCTTACTAATGACGAAGCCAAGCATTAAATATTTAATAACGGCAGTTATAAATTCAACGTCAATTAGTTAAAAAATACTAAATATGCTTAATTATTCCTCTTTATGACTTTGATTATGTTTTTTCTTTAAACTTATCCCTAAGCAATACGTTTTATATTAAAAACAGATTGTTATACGACACGAAAATCTTGTCTCGTGTTTATTAATCAGGCTTAGAGATTAATAAACACGCAAATCATTGTGAAGCCAAATCATTCGTATTACAATCCTCGCAAATTTCGCCCACACTGAATCATAATAGTCAGAGCAGTGTTAGTTAACTAATTGAAGGGATAGTCATGAAAAAAAGAAGGAATTTAACTCGTAGCGTTGTCGCCGCAGCGTTGGGTTTATTAATATCTTCTGGCAGTGTTGCTGCTAAAACAAACAACGTACAACAAGCAGATAGCTTAATTAAAGAATGGGTATCCTTAGAGCAGCAACGCAATGCAATGCTCAACGACTGGCATCAAGAGCAACCTTTATTAAAACAAAGGCTAACGTTATTAAAACAAGAACAAAGGCAACTTGAACAAGATTTAAGTAGCGCCAGCGTCAGTGATTCTGACGTTGAACAAAAACGTTCTCAACTGCTGCAGTCTCAAAATGAAATGGAAGCACAGCACGGTTTATTAGAAACCTCATTGGTCGATTATTATCAGTTGATTGCCGAACTGCAACCGCAACTGCCCCCACCGTTACGCAAAGCATGGCACAACAAACTATCACAAGCAGAGTTCTCAACCGCTGATACTACAGCGCGCCTTAGCACCCTATTAGAGCTATTGGACAAACTGCATGATTTTGACCAACGGATTAGTCATGTCCAATCAGCATTAATTTTGCCAACCAATGATGGCGACACCGAAATTATGGTTCATCAGCTCTATCTCGGTTTAGCGCAAGCTTGGTATGTATCGCTTGATGGCCGCCTAGTGGGACGTGGACAACCGACCCCTTCAGGCTGGCAATGGCTAAGCGATGACACCGTTGATGATGAAACAATATTGAGTGCCATTGCAATGATTGACCGCAAAACCGAAGCGAAATTCTTAGAATTACCTATTTCATTATCAGGTGGCAAATAAATGATTAAGTTAGCTATTATTATTGTTTCTTTCATTTGCTTTTCAAGTGTTAGCTTCTCCAGTCATGCTGCAGTTAGCAACAGTAGAGTAATCAACGGGCTGTTAAAAGATATAAAAGTGGCACAAAAAAAACTAGTGACTAGCCAAAATAAGCTCGCTAAAGTTCGCTCAACATTGGCAAGAAAACTACGAGCTCAAGAACAAAAAGTCATCAAGTTAAGAAATCAAGCTGAAGTTTCGCAGCGTCTGCAAGATGAAAAAACCTTAAGCTTGCAACAATTACAAGCGCGCCTAAAAAGCTGGAATGAACAAAACCAATATCAGCAGAATATTTTAAGTCGCTTTAATCACAACATCTCAAAGCAGCCTTTCTCACCAAAAGTACCAGCAGCAGAAAAATTAGCTTGGTTATCGGAGCACTTGGTAACAATTAACCATAAAATTGCACCAACTTGGCAAACTAAGCGCATTGTTATGCCAACGGGTAAGTTGCAATCAGCTAAAATTTTAGCGTTAGGCCCTGTTACTTGGTATGTCGACAATGAAGCAAAAAATGCAGGCTTTATTAGTCAAATTGAAAGTGACGACACCAGCGCGGACAACTTATATAAAGCAGAACTTACCTTATCAACGCAAGATAGCGCTGGTTTAATCGAGTTAATGAATACCGGTACTGGGATGATTTCTTTTGATCCAACCCTGACTCGTGCGTTTAAAATTAATAGCCAGCAAGAATCAATTATTGATCACGTCGGTAAAGGCGGAATATGGATATTTCCGATTTTATTCTTTGGTGTTTTCGCATTAATTATTGCACTAGCCAAAACCATTCAATTTATCCGTTTGCCTAAGTTGATCCCCGCATTTAACGAACGTTTTGCGCAGCTTGAAAAAATCACCAAAGCTGATGATAAAGCGGCCGCAATCCAATCATTACTAGCACAAGCTAAAGGAATGCAAGCACAGTTAGTCGAAATAGCACGCCACTGTGAGATTGGTCAAATACGAGATGATCGCTTATTCGCCAATTTACTGGGTAATAAACACAAACTCGATTATTGGCTTGGCGCCATCGCTATCACCGCTGCGGTCTCGCCCTTGTTAGGTCTGCTCGGTACGGTCAGCGGCATGATTGAAACATTTAAATTAATGACCCTGTTTGGCGCGGGTGATCCTGCAGCCGTTTCTGGCGGGATCTCACAAGCGTTAGTAACCACAGAGTTAGGATTAGTAGTAGCGATACCAGCATTATTACTTCATGCATTACTCACTCGACGCGTTAAAACGTACTACGGCGAATTAGAGTCATGTGGTGTGAATTTAAGTCAACTAGCAATCGAGAAATAGATCATGTCATTTCATTCTTTTGATAACCCAATTGTATGGAGCATCTTAGCGTTAGGCTTTGTGTGCTATCAGTTACTGACCTATTACATTATTCGCGTGTATTCAGGGGGCTACCAACTTAAAGATGCCTCATGGATTGGTTCAACCGAAATATTCATTGGCGCACTACCACTGCTGGGATTGTTGGGGACGATTAGTGGTTTACTTGATACTTTCCATGCCATGTCATTAGGCGGTACTTTGGATCAATCAGGCGCTTTAAGTCAAGGTATTGCCGATGCGTTATGGACCACTCAACTCGGTTTAGTGGTCGCGATCCCTGCTTGGCTACTCTTGGGCCATGTTAAACATTTAATCTCTAAGCAAGGAGTCGTCCATGCGAGCTAGTTTACAGCAAAGATTAGAGCAAACGCACAATGGCATCGATTTATCACCATTACTTGACGTGGTTTTTATTCTGTTAATCTTCTTTATTGTAACCTCGGTGTTTGTCAAAGAAACCGGTGTTGAAATCGATAAACCGCAGGCAGTCTCGGCGCAACGTCTTGAAAATACGGTCATCATGATCGCCATAACCAGCAAAGGTGATGTCGTATATGACAGCACCTCAATTGGGGTCGCTGGCGTGCGTAATACTATTGAGCAACTGCTCAAAGTAAGAAAACGTGCTGTTGTTATTCAGGCTGACAAGCAAGTGATGACTGAACTATTGGTTCAAGTCATTGATGAAGCTAAGCTCGCTGGCGCGAGTTCAGTCAATATTGCCACGGCGATTTAATATGACACAGCCAAGGACAAGTAAACTAAATCGTTGTCATATTTTAGCCTTTATCGCGAGTTGCAGCTTGATGGCGCTGGCAATACTGGGTATTTTCGCTGGTGATTGGTTTGCGAGTGAATACGAGCCAAAAGTGATGGTGCGTAATATCACGCAAGCATTTACCCCGCCACCACCGCCACCAAAACCCATTAGCCAACCAACCAAGCAAAACCAACCCACCATCGAGTTAAACGCGGCAGGTAAAGGTCCGGCTATCGACTTAACCAAGCTGACCATCAAACAACCGCCTAACCCGATGATATCACCGCCCGACTTTAACCATGCGCCCAGTGATCTCAATTTAGATTTAGCCATTGACTGGCAAGCATTCGGTCTGGGTGAATTGGACACTATGCCGGTATTACTCACGAAAGTTAAGACAACATTTCCGCGTAGTTTAGCGCGCAAAGGGATAAAACAAGTGATAGTCGCCCTTGATGTCTTTATCGATGAGCAAGGCAATATCACCTTAATTAACATTAAAGAAATGCCTTATAAGGCATTACTTAATTCAATTCATAAACTAATTCGAAAATCACGTTTTTCAGTGCCGACAAAAAATGGTCAACCCGTGCGCGCACGTTTTGTTTGGCCTGTGGAGTTTAAAAAATGATGAAAAATAACCTAATATCAACGTTTGCGATCGTAGTATGGCAACGTTCAGTGTTGATCGCCTTACTTACATTGGCTAGCTGTCCAATGGTTGCTAATGCTCAATTAAGTAGCCAGCCACTAAGAAAGCCACTGCAAATAAATAACATAAAAATAAAGCAATTAGCGCCTGTTTGGACCATGACCACTGGTAATAACCCGCTGTTACAACGTGATGCCAAGTTATTACCAGCAGAGCAAAATTTAGCCTTAATATTACAACCGCTGCTCAATAAAAAAGACTATACCGGCGCATTAAGGGCGATTAAGCAATCAACACAACCTGATTATCAACCAGAGCCGCTACTGTCATTAAGCCCTGCATTATTACAAGTTAAAGGACAAATACAATTATCATTAAAGCAAAATAATAGTGCTAAAAAGAGTTTTTTAGCAGCCATTGCCAAGCTACCCGATTTCATTCGGGCTCATAAAAGCCTAGCCGTTATTTACATTCAACAAAAAAACTATAAAGCTGCGCGAAAACACTTGATAAAAACTATCACTTTAGGTGAAGGGGATGCGCAGCTATATGGTTATCTGGCCTATATTAATCTACAACTAAGTACACCTTGGTCAGCAATTGCAGGCTATAAACAAGCCTTACTACTTGAACCCGACAATAAGCAATGGCAACAAGGCTTACTGTACAGTTTTATCACGGCTAAAGACAACCATGCAGCCAAAGCCATGATCAACCAAATGTTGCAACAAACGCCAAATAACACGCGTCTGTGGTTACAACTAAGCCGAATAGCCCTTGATGACAACACCCCGCTAGAAGCACTAACCAGCATGGAAATGGCGATTAGATTAGGCAACAAAGATCCCGACAATTTAATTGCCACTGCACAATTACACCTAAACCATGGTAGCGTCAGTCGTGCCGCCGATTTAATGAGTCAATTGTTAAAAAAACCCTCAAGTAATCGTCGTAAAAATCGTGAGAATTTCGAGGCTATCGAATCAATTCTTAGCTGGTTGATCTATGAAAAACACTGGTCAGAAGCGAAGAAAATGTTAAAGCATAGTGCCAAATACGCTAAATACTTAACCCAGGTTCAAAGAAGTCAACTGAAATTACATCAAGCCAGTATACCTGGTAAAAGTAAGCGCCAAATCACCAAATTATATGAAGCAGCGATCAAATTAGCACCAACCAACGGACGCGCTTTAATTGCTTTAGCTGAACATTATCAACAGCACAAAAATTATACTCAGGCCCAATTGTTATTTGTACGAGCCGCCACTTTAAGAGCCTTTGCCGAACGCGCTTATGTCGGTCATGCTCAAGTTTATATCGAGTTAAAAAATTACCAAAAAGCGGCTGATTTGTTGAGGAAAGCGCTAAAACGTAACCCATCTAGACAAGATTTGGTGCAAAACATTCGTTTGTTAGATCGAATGAATAATAGTCAAATTTAACGGATAAAAACGATTATTGCGAGGGAAATTATACGGTTAATCGTAACCTTAATTAGCAATAATCGTTCAGGGAACAGGCAGCTAAAACCAACTCGTATTGGGTGATTTTAGCTGCCTACTAAACCTGTGTATTGCGCTAAAAATAATAGGATTAAACAAAAGCGAGCTTGCTGGCAACACCTCATATTTGTCGTGAGTTTATCCCATAAACACGGTATAGCTGGTGCAAGCACCCTAGCAAATAACATCCACATCCAACGTTCACATCCAGTAATTCAAGAGCAACCTCAGACACTAATTTATCCAAATTTCAATACCACTTTAATAAATGAACTCAAGTAAGACAATTTATTAAAACTTAAATCGTCATAGCCATTAGCAACTTTTTAAGAACTTCCAAAACTGTTTACTCGATAAACAAACGACAGCTTTTAGGGTATTTTGTGATTACAATCTTAAAAGCTGTTGTAAGGTGGTTTTTTCTAATATAGCCAATATATTCAACAGGTCTACAGGGGCAGTAGTTTTGATCTGCTAAACTAAAATGCCGAAAGCGAACATAATAATTAAAATTTGGGTCAAGGGACAAAACAGTAGACTAATTTGCGGCGCGAGTAGGAAAGAACTATGATTCGATAACAACAATTTCTTGACCATTCGAAGTTGCAACTATGATAACTGCCTATCTCATTGATATCATATATTTATTAATAGCCGCTGTGGTTACTGTTCCTTTTTTTCAAGCCGTAAAACTAGGTGCTGTTCCGGGGTTTCTAATCGCTGGTATAATCGTCGGCCCATATGGACTCGGTCTGATTAGTAACATCAGTGAAATAGGAAACCTTTCAGAAATAGGTGTTGTCTTCCTCCTATTTTTCATAGGCATTGAACTCAAACCAACACGCCTATGGCAAATGAGGCGCTTAGTCTTTGGTTTGGGTGCTCTTCAAGTTTCTGTTACTGGTTCCTTGATCGCTGGCGTAGGATATCTTTTATTTGATCTCCCATTGGAAGCAGCGATCATATTGGGCCCTGCTCTAGCACTTTCTTCAACAGCATTTGTACTTCAACTACTCTCTGAGAAAAAATCACTTAGGTCGGTATATGGGCGAACTTCCATTGCAATATTATTACTTCAAGATCTTGCAGTAGTTCCTCTTTTAGCTTTGGTGCCATTATTAGCGATGGCAGAATTTAGTATTGGCAAAGATATTGGACTTGCGTTGGTCGAATCTTTACTGATCCTTGGGCTAGTTATTGTATTGGGTCGTTATTTATTACACCCCATTCTTCATCGCATTGCTCTGTCAGGTAACTCAGAAGTTTTTACCGCATCTGCTGTTCTCTTGGTACTTGGTACAGCTCTCGTCACTGAGTATGCTGGACTTTCTATGGCTATGGGGGCATTTCTAGCGGGATTGTTTATTTCTGATTCATCTTACAAGCATCAAATAAAGGCAGAAATACAGCCTTTTCGTGGGTTACTACTAGGACTATTTTTTATGTCTATGGGGATGTTGTTTAATGTCAATTTATTACTTGAGTACCCAATACCCATACTTGGAGTAATGTGCTTATTAATAATTATAAAATCAGGAGTACTTTTCCCTATAGCTTACCTGTTTAAATTTAAAGCAAGAAATAGTTTCGCCATTGCACTTACTCTTTCACAAAGTGGCGAATTTGCCTTAGTTATTTTTTCCTTAGCCCACCAATCTCAACTTTTAACTAGTGAATTATTTCAACAACTATTACTTATTGTTCTTCTCAGTATGCTTACTACACCATTATTAGTTTATTTCGCTCATCTTATTACTAATGTGAAGGCTGTTACTGGAATGATTAGTAAAAACAAACCGGACGTAGTCCCAGTAATACTTGCCGGATTTGGACGTAAGGGTTCGAAAATAGCTGAAATATTATCAATTGCAAACATACCTTTTGTCGCATTAGACTCCGATGCATTAATCGTTAACAAAGCGCAAACAAACGGTCATCATGTTTTTTACGGTGATGTACTCAAGCCTGAGATATTTACCTCCGTCGGTGCAAGTAATGCCGAGATAATTATAGTTGCACTTAATGACCGATATATTACTGAAATAGTGGTTTCATCACTTCGAAAAGCACATCCAGAGAAAAATATTTATGTCTGTTGTCATAGCATAGAACATTGCTATGAATTGAAAAAACTTGGAGCAACTGGGACTATATCTGAATCTTTAGAAGCCAGTTTAGAATTGGCAGGAATTGCACTCATAACAGCTGGTGTCGAAGAGAAGAAACAAGAAGCTATCCTACGCGATTTTAGAAGAGAAAATCGTGTAAAAATAGATCATGAGCCAAGAGTAGAAAATAAAAACAAGATTAACAAATTTTAACTTTACTAAGCACGTACTCTTTATGATCTCGAGCGCTGTTAATTTTTCTTTACTACAAAAATGGTAAAGGTAAATATGTGTTTTTTGTTCAGTTAATGCAAAGTAAATTGAAAGCCTTCATCTCTGCATTAAATTCAACCGTAAAGAGTGAGTAACAACCCAAATCAATCATTCGACGCTTGGCCAATCTTGTGTAACTAAAAAATAGCCGATACATTAGAAATAGACCTAACAATTATCACTAGATTAATACAACCGATATAATATCAGTATTACAGACGCCAATCACGTTGCTGTCTTCTCGGTAATCTAGATATTTCAATTTGCTTAGCGCGTATTGCTTGTGGTACAGCATAATTAAATGGCGGTGATCACCAGCTTAAATATAAACAGGATCAGTGACTAACAGGGCATCATCAACGAGAATTTTCATCCCATAGGCTTCGCCCATCGCGGGGACTGAGGCTTTGCTACTACGATGTTATACTAATTTTTAATCAATATTATTGGTGGACAAATATTATTCAAGTGTAATTGAGATAACTATTTTAGACCTCCAGAGGAATAAATCTTAGCTGTTGTTAATTTACGGGGGGATTACAGAGGGCTTGCATGCGCACACCGGTGAAGAATGACTAGAATATGACTAAAATGAAAAGCCCCGAATTAATATCTCTATTAAATCAGGGCTTTACGAAAGTGGCGGTGAGTGTGGGAGTCGAACCCTAGAAGCGGGGCTATGAGGAACACCAAGTCCCGTATAGTCTACGCTCTGTAAATAAGCGAAGTACTAAAAGGGACTCATAAGGACTACAAACAGATCCAAAATAGATCCAAAATAGATTTATCCCTTTATCAGAATATAAGTAGATTTTAACCAATATATTAAGCTTCTAACTCTTAATGATTATATTGAGTTATACCAGTTTTTGAAATTTCAATTGCCCATTCGTACTTCCCTTCGGCGGCATTGAAATTATGAATCACCCAATTTTTGTGAGTACCTTCTTGATATCGTCTACCAATGTCTAAAGCAAATGTAGACTGTACAGCCAAAAATAAGTGAATTTTTTTACAACCTTCGAGTATAGAAAGATTATCAATAATTGCTTTGAGCGATTCGGTAAGACTATGCAAATTTTCTTGATTTTTAATTAAGTTTTTTTCAACTTTATTTCCCGAAGTCATCATTATTGTGTTTTCTCGGATAGACTCAGGCAAATGGAAACTTTTTATTTCATTACTAAAACTTAGAGCTATACCTATATCACCATTTAAGTTTGGTTTTATATTTCTTATATCGTAACTATCAAAAGTTAATTGATCGCTTTCATCATTGAGAAGCTTCCATTCACTATTCCGATGGAATTTGTCAAAATAAATTACTTTAGTACTAACAGCTCTGAAACAAGCACCATAAGCAACTAAAAAAGGTACTCTGGCAAGACCGCCAAGGTAAACTCTATTACAATCATTATGTAGTATAAAACGACTATATAACCCTACAGCCAATTCAGAGTTATATAATGAAATTTGATCTTCCAAGGAGGAGCTATCAGATTCAGAAATGCTTAACTGTACTGTCTCTCTAGAGTCACGTTTTTCAGATTTTGAAAGTAATTCAGAAGGAAATCGGACTGAGGTTCCTTTCATACCAGTTATAAGTACCTTAGCTGTGTTTCGAGCCAAATTTCGGATGTCCGCGTGAATTAGCATGACACCAACAATCAGTGTAATAAAACCTAACAGCATCGAATATAGAGAAATTTCACCTGTCGAATAAGTCACATCATTAATAATATAACCTTCAGGAATGGTTGCCCTAATTGCCAAATTAAAAATAGATACAACACTCAATGAAGCAATAATCAGTTTAGTTCCTAGAGTCGCTAAGGGGTATGCTTTCTTTCTCATTTCCAAATAGCTAAGCCATAGCCACTTTAACCTTTCCCATGCATTATTTTTCAAACTTATATTCTCCTAGTAAATTTATTGTACTATTAAATCTCTTTTTCGTTCCTACCCAACTCCTTATATGTGTTTGACCGACAATGAAAAAATATAGTTTGTTACCTTCATACTTAGAATTATTTAAGGCGTTCATCCAATCGCGCCTGTCGACTGAAGAGTAATTAGGAACACCTTCTGGATGAGTGTGCCACAGCCCAACATACGTAGAATAGTGGTCTGAATCAGTCCAAATTTGCTGAACTAATTTGTTATGGGCATCTGAACGATAATATAAACACCTTTTTTGTTTATCTGATTTTTGAGGTGGGGTGAAGTCATTTATCAATAACGATCCTCCAGAATTCAAAAACTTTCCTACCAACACTCCCCCAGATTCAGGAGAACAGGGAAGCAACTGTCTATATTTTCGTAGATTTGTTAGCAATCTAGGGCAAATTCTAAGACACCCAAAATTTGGTATTTCAATCTTCCACTCTTTATCCATTACAAACCTTACATCCGCATTGGTTTGTCAATTTGATGGATTCGTTGAGCGACATTGAATGATACCTAGGAGTTACTTTAAGGTTAGACTTATTTTCTCCTTTCCAAGATGACGCAATAGATTTTTCATTGTAAAGTAGCATATTAATACACTGTTTAGCTGCTATAACTGCCGTTTGTGACGAGTCTAAATATGAAAAAGGAGTAAAGACTCCTGCACATCCAGTTAAGTTTTTCGAAATGTTTTGCCCAGGTTCAAGCAAGCTTAAATAACAACTCATTGAAAAACTAATCTGATTTGAGTACAAACATTCAAGACATGATTCAGTTAGGTCTAGTGAAACAGAATGTCCACCTAGCCCAGCAGCTTCATTCCAGCAAAAGACTACTTTTTTAAAATTATTCTCTTTCAGAGTCTTATTAATTTGTAAGCTTACCGAGGGTGCTCCGACAGCAACAACTATAATATCGGCATTAATAAAGTCCGTATCTTTTATCAGTTTTTTGTATGTCTTCGGTTTCACATTAACCTTTATATAAGGAAAGTCTCTTGTCAACAACGATGCCAAAGCAGTAACTTTATAATTTATTTTGACTACTGTAGAAGACTTTTCTGGAATATAATTTAAAGAGGAACCTCCGAGTCTATGCCTGTAGATATTATCTGGCTCCAAAGCATCATAATCAATTAACATCAATTCACCCACTCCTGCTTTAGCAAGCATAAGCGTGATTTCACTTCCTACAGAACCACATCCAATAACAACGACTTTCTTCGAAGTTAAGGCATTTTCAGCACCACCTCTCTCCAATAAATACGACTTATTGTTTCTATTAAGCAAGTAAACTTTTGTAGTCCATTCGCCTGATAACTGCACTAACGGGTGATTTGATTGTTGTTTAATTGTGAACCTGATTAACAACTGACTTCTTTCACCAGATTTTCGCGGCATACTAAACAATACGAAAAACTGCTTTTTTGATTTTTCTCCATGCAATAATTTTTTTAACCTAACTTGATTCAAGTCAGAAACATTTTTGAAAATATGAAAAATATATTCTGAAGTTATAGGACTATTTGCACTAGGTGGAAGGACAGATTTAGATAAAGGAACATGAATAATATTGATACACTGGCACTGCATCTCACTAATATTACTATATGGTCTAGGAAGTGAGGGGTTATTCCCATATAGTAAGATAGGCTCAGCAAAGCGCATTCGATAATTATTACGATAAGCAATTCTCAGATTGATAACTTCAGCAATATCATTCGCAAAATAAAACGAATTGATTGATGATATTGAAGATTGAAAATAACCTTCATATTCATCAGTTAACTCATCTTGAAATATTTTGAGGCAAGCTCGATTAAGTAATTGAGCTACTTCGGTTAAAAAATAACTCATTAAATCAATTGGTCTATTGTAGTCGATCAATATAGTGTCATTTTCTTCTACGCAAATTAGACCTTCAAAATTAACATGAGGTATGGAGCCTATAACTTCTTTATTTAGAAGGGTCGCAGTAGGTAATTTAAAAGGAAATCCATATGAGCAGTCTACTCTAACATTCCAGCAACGCCCCTTCCCTTGCAGTTCAAAATCATAAACTCTATCTTCCACTTTGGTACTATTAAGTACAAGTGGTGATTCAACTTCTTGAATCACCTTGTCCAATTGGCATTTGGTCATGCATTATTGCCAGTTGTAGTAACTGGTTTAGTTTCTGTTTTTTTAGCATCTTCAGCCAATGGGAAATCATCACCAAAAATTTTTCTAAGAATTAGACTTGCTTGATAGTCCGATTCTTCAGTTTGGGCTGATTCAAGTGCTTCTAACAAATTTTCGAGTTTTTGGTAATAATTATCTAGCTGATTCAATGTCATTTTATAATAAACATCTTTATACGGCTCTACAGGTAAATTCACCGTGACCGTGTTTTTAAAAGACATCGTGTCCAACTGAAACGTAGAGGTAAATGAGTTTTTCATTTGAATTACGATGTTAATCAATGCATCTAACTCTTTGTCTTCTCGATAGCCAGATGTATCATGAAAAGCATTTCTAGACTGAATGGTTAAACCAATTGAGGGCGGAGCTACATTCCCGTTGTTATCGAAGTGTTTTTCCTTCCACTTCTTTAGATATCGTACAGCCCTTCTAAACTGCTCAGACTCTTTGCTGACGGCAGAGACATCTTTGACCCATTTCGTCAATTTCTTAGGTTCTGACTTGTACCAACACTTATTTTTTTTTGAATGCTCTTTACCCCACGCGATATGATAATCAGCGTCATTATCAGCATACAAAGCAAGATCAACATGATACCCATCTGCATATTTTACAGTAATACATGGTGTGTTGAATTCAACAGTTCTGTTGTGTTGTTTATTCAACTTGTCATAAATTAATTTTTTTAGTTTGTTCGAGTCGTATTCATCATTTGTAATGTCGAAAATAATACCTACATCAATATCGTAGTCATCATCATACGGCTTGATGCCTGTGTTCATTGCGTATGAGCCTTGATCGAACTTAGTGAACGTCAACTTTTTATCTGTATTAGGAACCTTTTCATCTTTCAAAGCTTCGGTTAACTCATCAATCAATAAATCCCTTTTATCTCTAAGAGATTTATTCTCCTCATACTTTCCTAGCTTAATTGTAGTATGAAACGTATCAAATTCTTTTTTTAAAATAGCCACAGCATAATCCCTTATCATTTTTAATCACAATATTATTAATTAGGGCAAAAGACTAAAAAACAACCCATAATTAATTAATATGTTCGATTTAACAGCAAGATACTTTAAGTGACAACATTTTTAAAAGGAAGATAGTGGCTGTTTTTGATCTAAATCAAAATATGAGTTAGTGAATGAAAACAACCTGAACTTATCCCTTTCAAACAAACCCAGAGTGGTAGTCAAAAAATCAAATTATTTTAGATTAAATACTAGGTTAGGTTTTATTCTTTCAGTTTTCGGAGGTGTTTTATCATCGATTTGCCCTAATTGGTATTCTCTCAGTAAGTAAGCTCTGTATGCATCTGTGTAATCAATATCCCAACGTATATATTCTTTTTTGTTGTACTTATGGTTGAAGCAATAATTAAGCGCGATGTACATGGCTAGACCAGCCAACAAATAATGTTCCAAGTTTGGTTTCTGAAGATCTTCCCAACCAAGCGATCTTAAATAACTCAATGCTTTTCGCTGGTTCAAGCCTTGTCTTCTACCCTCTTCTTCGAAGAACAACTGAATGATGTCTAATAAGGGAATAGAACCAGCCTTAGAAGCGATAAAATCAACAAGGAGAGGATAACTAGCCAACAACAGAGAAACGGCCTTGATTAGCCAATCTTCGACATTGTTCATTCCCATTTCATCAGAAATTTGTTCAGCTATTTTTTGTATATAATTAAAATTACTAATAACTATAACCTCTGCGTCTTAATTTTGTGCTTTTTGACTTTTGGATCTTAAAATCCAGTTGAGGGGCAGGATTTTCAGCAATAGCATTGATGACTGAACGATGCTTCATATAAAAATCAGTGTTATACCGTTTACCCCGCTTTGTCTTGGGTTTGTAATCAGAGGGAGATAGCCCTAAGTGCTTTAATATCGCAAAGTTAAATGTCTTTTTGAGTGCATTTACGATACTTTTTTGTTGAATCGCTTTTATGACGTTCCCGTCAATGACTTTTGAAACTACGATATTCAAATGAGGATTGTCTTGATCATGCAAATTTATAAAAATGTTGTTTTTTAAATCAGAAATATTATCAGTTGTATAATATGAAATAGTCCTCACAAGCTCTTTACTAATTTTTTTCCAAACCTCAATATCTGGCCTTGGCTCAATTGACTTAGGCAAGGATAGGACGAATGATTGTGCATATGAAGAAATGCTTCGACCGCCTTTTCGTGATTTAGCCCGTTCATAATCTCGTTGGATAACTGCATTATTGATATTACGTTGAACCTGAATTGCACTCCCAACTATCGGGATAATGGTGGTATTCCCAATGTGATTTTTGTGAGACTCAGAAGTGAGGTACGCGAGATAACGACTAAGCCCTTTAAATTGCTGTTTGACGGGCTTTGATATTACTATCCAATTTTTCATTTCCTTTAATTCCTGTTAGTGATACTTACATCTGTATCACACGAAAAATTAATGTCAAATTAATGTTAAATTAATGTCAAATTAATAAGTTAGTGACATTTTCCAGATAGGACAACCTTGCTCTATTTCATAGCTTCAGGATTATCCACTGGTTTTCTATCGAAAAGAACAACAACAAAAACTACAAGATACTTACTGTCATTTTTCAATCAGCCAAGTCCGAAGGACGACCCGAAGGAGGGTCCGCAGGACGGTTCGTAGGGTCCTTAGTGTTTAAAATAGATTTGATTAAAAAGATTTTGAGAAAAAAAGTTTTCTTTATTATATTTTCTTTTTTTAAATATAATTAAGTTTTTTATATCAAAAGCTCGCAATCTTCCCAGAGGTAAACCAGCATAAGATAGTACTGGTTAATCCTAAAGAGTTCTTGACCTGCATCTCATAACAATGACAGGTAAACGGGTTCGTGAGATTATGCTCACACAGACGGGTGTCCCGTTGTATCTCTGGCTGCTTTTACCCGTTTATGGGTTACTAGCGATACCAAATCTACTCTTCCCTACCCTGAGCTTTGTCTGTATTCAATCTTGCCCTAGAGCTACTCTGCTATGATTCGAGGCACTTGCCTATATAGCAAGGGACGCATAGTTCACAGAATAGGAAAACCTGTTTCCAATCATCAATTGATGATTACTCATAAGTATTATTTACCACTCCTTGAAAAACATTCAAGGGCAAATGATAAAAAAATAATGAAATTTTCATTTTAAAACTGTTAAAACATACCGCAACCCCCATCCTCAAAAGTTTTTCAAAATATATTCCCTTAAATTTCAGTGTGTTAAAATTTATTTCACCCCGTACCACAAATTAGAAAGTTTGTAAATTCCTTTTTTTATTTCAACTGATATACTTATCCCCGTTGTCAAGCATAACAGGTAATATTTTTAAGTTTAAATGTTAACCAATTGGTTTGTTGAGCTAAATAAGATGTTTGTCTCAAATAAAAATATAAAACAGTGGTGAAAAACTAGAATTAAATCTGGTTGCTCACCTTCACCAGATAAAAACAAAAAGAAGGAAAATAAAATGCCAGAACCACCAGTCTAAAAAATCACTAATTAATTTAGCTTCTAGCTAATTTCCGAGTCTTAATTGACTCACTTAATTCTAATTTAAAAAATATCCTATTCAGTTAGGACAAACTTCTACATCTAAAAATAAGGAAACATTATGAACAATACAATCAAATTATTTAAAGCTTTCACACGAGAAAACACTTCTGATCGGGCGTTACAGAGCATCAGCATCGACTCACCATATTTGCGCCGTGTAAACGGCGTGGCATGTGTTGATACTAAATCAAAAACAGAATTGTTATGTGGTTTATCCATCTATGAAGGATACGTCTTTAAACCTGACGTATGTCCAAATAAAAAGACACTTATCCATATAGCAAAATGCAAACGGTATTACATTTTTTTTAATAAAAGATTTCATTCCTGTTCGAAATCTAAAATTGAAACAAAAATTAATTTTTTACTAAATATGCCAGCTTAAAAAAGGAGAAAAAAAATGCTGTTAATAGATGAAGTAATAAAAAAAATAGAAAAAAGTGGCAGTCGCACTCTAGCAAATGGCTTAGCTTCAGCGTGCAACACCTTCTATGGCGTGAGTTTGCTTGAAGGATCTAGTGGCTTAGATATGAGCAACAAAAAACTTATCATTAGATTGTTATTTATATGTCAAGAACCTGATTACAGCAATGCTTCGCAAGATAGAGCTTTGAAATGGTTAAGAGAGCATAACTTCATAGATATTGAAGATCATTAAAAACAAGTTAATAGCATAGCTATTAACAATTTAGAACGGGAGGAAGCAAAGCTACATAAAAATTAATATTAAACAACAACTTATAACAGAACAAAAAGGAATTGGAAAAGTGAGAGCTTTTACAAATCAAAAAAATAAGCAAAGCAGGAAGGTGACAATCAATTAAATATTGCTCTGTCCCTTCCTATATAAAAATTATAAAAAGGTTTGGATATGAAAAATATAAAACAAAAACAAATACTGTCGCCTGGCAATTCAAAGTCAGATGTTATTTACTTGAGACATGTTAAAAACACAAAAAATATAACACCGCTAAGACCATCATTTCCCGTTACTTGTCCCAAGGGAGAGCCTATATGAATTTTATAAAACTAGGCTGGGTCAAAGCCAAAAAAATCGAAGACCTAAAAGGGATAACTGTTGGTGCGCTTAAAAAGAAAAGAGAGCGTGGTGTATTAGTCGAAGGCGTACACTGGCGTAAAGCCCCTGATAACGTAATTTATTTCAACTACGAGCGATTAGATGAATTTTTGGAGCATGGCTATGAATAAACTAACAACATTAGAAGAATATGCTCAAGAATTTGAGGGGGTGAGCATTCATGGGAAACGCATACGCATAAGTTTTTATTACCGCGGGGTGCGCTGCTTTGAAGCCCTAAAGGGGATTATACCTTCTAAAAATAATATAAAGTTTGCGAGCAACAAACGCACCGTTATTTTACATGAGATAGCTACTAATAAATTTAACTATGCAAATCACTTTAGTGGAAGTAAGAAGGCTCGGATTTTTTCAGGGCAATGCAGCACAATTCCAACCATCAATGAAGCGTTAGATGCATGGTTATTGATAAAAGAAAAAGAAACAGCTCACAGCACCTATGTAAGTTACAAGTCTAACGTCAAGTGTCATATTCGCCCCAAGTGGGGGGATAGGAAGCTTGACGTTATAAAACAAACTGAAATTAAAATATGGACAACTGTAGATCTTGCTAACTTAAGAAATAAAACTATAAATGAAATTTTAATCCCTCTGAGAGGTATCTTTAACGATGCCTTTAATGACAGAATTATAGATCATAATCCGCTTAATTTCGTCGACAACAAACCTGTAATCACAAGCGAGCCAGATCCCTTTACAAAAGAAGAAATAAAACTAATTTCTGCTACCCCTACCCACCGCGTACAGGAAGTAAATGCATTTATTTTTAACTGTTGGTCAGGTTTAAGATCATCAGAGTTATTAGCCTTAGCATGGGAAGACGTTGACATAATTAAGTGGCGGATAAAAATCAACAGAGCCAGTGTAAAAGGAAAATACAAAGAAACAAAGAACAACGGGAGTACACGCTGGATTGAACTATTAGATCCAGCCATCGATATTTTGAAGGCTCAAATGCAACATTCATATATGGCGGCATCAACCGAAATTAAAGTATTACAACGCGACAACAAGACACTAAAAAAAGAATCAGTGAAAATAGTGTTCCTTAACAGCAACAATTTTAAAGCTCACGCAAATGAAGGAACGTTTAGAGATAGGTTTTTTAGCAGTCACTTAAGAAAAGCCAAAGTAAGATACCGAGGTCCAAGTCAAGCTCGCCATACATTCGCTAGCCAACTTTTGACCGCAGGGGTTAATGAGCGTTGGATAGCCACGCAAATGGGACATACATCTATCAAGATGATAGAAAAACACTATGGCAAATGGATGACAGAAGAAGTACCTGATATGTCGAAGCGGGTCTCAAATCTGATTGACGTTAGTTACGACCGATCCAATAGCGATCCAAATAAAAAGGCAAACCAACTTAACTAATTGATTTGCCTTCATTTAATATGGCGGTGAGTGTGGGAGTCGAACCCACGATACGTTACCGTATACACGCTTTCCAGGCGTGCTCCTTCGGCCACTCGGACAACTCACCAAATAATTTGTGGCATGCCAAGTAAACTTAGCTTTGCGAAGTGGCGCTATAATATGGTAATCACTGAACTAAAGCAATGCTTGTAAGCTCAAGTGACTACAAATCAAGCATTTCCTTTCACTTTTAACTTTAACTCGGCCGCAAAATCAAGCATCCGGCGCAGTGGTATTAATGCGCCTTCACGTAGAGATTCATCAACAAAAATTTCATGCTGCGATAGCTCATTGGCCGTTAGCGCATTTTCAATTGCCGCCAAACCGTTCATGGCCATCCAAGGACAATTAGCACATGAGCGACACGTTGCGCCCTCACCTGCTGTTGGTGCCGCGATGAATGTTTTATTAGGCATTAACTGCTGCATTTTGTAAAAAATACCGCGGTCTGTCGCGACAATAAATGTGTCATTGGGCATGTCTTGCGCGGCTTTAATTAACTGGCTCGTTGAGCCAACTGCATCACCAAGCGCCACAATATTTTCTGGTGATTCTGGATGCACCAATATTGCCGCCTCGGGATAAACCGCTTTCATGTCTTTTAGCGCTTTGGCTTTAAATTCGTCATGAACAATGCAGTCACCTTGCCATAACAACATGTCGGCACCGGTTTCACGCTGAATGTAACCCCCTAAATGGCGGTCAGGTCCCCAAATTATCTTTTTGCCTAGATCATCTAAATGTTCAACAATTTCTAATGCAATGCTTGAAGTAACAATCCAATCAGCGCGCTTTTTAACAGCGGCTGAAGTATTTGCATACACCACCACGACACGGTCGGGGTGTTGATCACAAAAGGCACTAAATTCATCAATTGGGCAGCCAACATCTAGCGAGCAAGTCGCTTCAAGCGTCGGCATTAATACTGTTTTTTCAGGACTGAGGATTTTAGACGTTTCGCCCATGAATTTAACGCCAGCGACGATTAATTTTTTTGCTGGATGTTCAGCGCCAAATCGTGCCATTTCAAGCGAATCAGAAACACAACCGCCCGTTTCTTCTGCCAAGGCTTGAATTTCGGGATCGGTATAATAGTGTGCAATCAACGCGGCGTTTTGCTCTTTTAGCAAACGTTTAATATTAACTTTATGATTTTCTTTTTGCGCATTGCTTAATGGCACTGGTTTTGCGGGAAAAGGATAACTTAAATCCATAATCGTTGGCATGTCTGACATCAACTTCTCTACCTAGGCAGGTCTTTACAATAATAATTCGAGAGATTATAAGCGAATCGCCGCTATTTTCATAATTTTTGTCTGCTATTACCAACATATCTAGCTATCATGCTATTTTTACACAATAAATATTAAAATAACCATAATATATATTCATGTTTAGCTGAGATCTTGTTATAAAGGAGGGGTGACTAAAAACTAATACAATAATAGGTAGTACGCAATGTCAGACAATCTTACAATTTTAATTGCCGATGATCATCCTTTATTCAGAAATGCTTTAAGGCAAGCCTTAGAGGCATCTTACCCTAGTGCTAAATGGTTAGAAGCTGAGTCGGCCGCCTCGTTACAGCATGCAATCACCGAAAATGATTTGATCGATCTTGTGATTTTAGATTTAGAAATGCCTGGCTCACACGGTTACTCAACTCTGATTCATTTACGCAGCCATTTCCCAGCGATCCCAGTGGTGGTTATTTCTGCCCACGAAGACAATGAAACAATTGCTAAAGCGATGCACTACGGTAGCTGCGGTTTTATCCCAAAATCGGCATCATTAGACAGCTTATCAACGGCGCTTGAGCAAGTATTGCTTGGTGAAGTATGGCTACCAGAAGGTATCAAACCAAGCGATATAATCATTGATGATAACAACTGTTTTGGTAATAAGCTGGCTGATTTAACCCCACAGCAATATAAAGTACTGCAAATGTTTGGCGAAGGTTTGTTGAATAAACAAATCGCTTATGATTTAGGCGTGTCAGAAGCGACTATCAAGGCGCATGCAACGGCTATCTTTAGAAAGCTAGACGTGCGTAACCGTACCCAAGCAGTTATTGCATTACAACAACTAGAAGTCAGTAGCCTACCGATTAAATAACACAAGTCTATTTTACCGCTTTATTTAATCAACTAGCAGCTTGTTGTTGCAAACGCCTCATTATTGAGGCGTTTGTCGTTTTATCAGTTATTAACCAAGCTCGAAATCACCGCTCTTAATGCGGCAGGACGGACCATTTTCGCCATATAGCGATAGTTTTTACCTTCGACTTCTTCCACTAATTGCTTTCGGGTATCAGCGGTGATCAATACCCCTGGAATTTCAAAATTGTAACGTTGACGTAACGCATCCATCGCATCTAATCCTGAAGCTTGGTCATCTAAATGGTAATCGGCAAGCATAATATCAGGCAATTGTTCACTATTATCAAGCAGCTCAATCGCCTCCTCTAAACTTTTGGCTAACAGCACTTCGCATTGCCAGCGTTCAAGTAACAATTCTAAACCGACTAATATTTTTTCTTCATTATCAATGCATAACACTCGAACCCCAGACAGGCCAGAATTACCAATGCTAGGCATCGGAGTGACAACCTGCGGCACAAAATTTCTGACTAAGGGCACCGTAATGCTAAACACCGAACCACGGTCAACTTCAGAGACTAGGCCAATCGGATGCTCCAATACCTTGCTTATTTTGTCGACAATAGCCAAGCCTAAACCCAAACCATTTTTGTCATAAATTGAGCTATTTTCAAGCCGTTTAAATGCAACAAAGATATCTTCGACCTGATCAGTTGGAATACCTTTGCCTTGGTCCCAAACTTCAATTTTTACATTTTCACCAATACGCCGACAGCCTAATAACACTTTCGCGCCACAGCCATAGCGAAACGCATTGGTTAGAAAGTTTTGGACTATCCGGCGCAGTAGATTGATATCACTGTGAACCACTAATGAAGAATTAACCGTTTTAAAGGTGACCGAGTAATCGGCGGCCATCGCACCAAACTCGGCATTAAAGTTATTAAGCAATTGCGAAATAGCAAAACTCGATTTATTGACTTCAATGGCCCCCGATTCTAATTTTGAAATATCGAGCAAATCGGCCAACAATTGACCCGACGCTTTTAATGAGTCAGCAATATGGCTCACTGTTTCGCGTGTTTTCGGATCGCTATGTTCTTGTTGCAACAATGACGCGGTAAACAAACGTGCGGCATTAAGTGGTTGCATTAAATCGTGGCCAATGGCCGCCATAAACCGTGTTTTACTTAAATTAACTTGATCAACATTATTTTTAGCTTCAATTAACCGCTCATTAGCCATCGACAATTCCATGGTTCGAGCCAAAACACGCGCTTCAAGCTCTGACTTTGCCCGCATTAATTCACGCTCAACTTCACGATACTGGGTGATGTCAGAAAATGTGGTAACAAAGCCACCATCCGGCATCGGGTTACCTTGCATTTTGATCACTTTACCGTCAGGACGAGTTCGTTCAAAATAATAGGATACCCCTTGCTTCACCCGCTCCATTCGTCGAACAACATGGGCGTCAACATCTCCTGGGCCGCAAAAACCACGCAAAGCATTAAATCGAATTAGCTCGACAATTGGTTTGCCTACGTTCAAAAAACCTGGCGGGTAATTAAATAATTCAACATATCTTTGGTTCCACGCCATCAAGTTAAAACGATCATCGATAACACTCATGCCTTCGCTAGCATGTTCAATGGCGCCTTGCATTAACTTTTGACTAACCAATATTTTCGATGACGCATCATCAATTAAGTTAACTAAGTCATCCAACGGCATATCGCGACCTTCAAGCACCGAGTGCATGACTAATGATGCGGACGACGTACCTATCACTGAAGACAATAACAATTCAGTGTGGACAATTAGTGGGGTTTTAGCCGCTTTGTCCCAATTATTGTGGGCAATAAATTCTGAGTCAAAGTCAATAAAACTGTCAAACGCTTTTTCTGGCCCAATAAAACGCCCCGCTAACATCAGCAATTCTTGTTGCGAAACCGCAGCTCCCTTAATCGCCTTGCGCCGATTTAATCGGTCGACAAACAAACCAGCTTGCATTCGCTCACGAACGCCAGAGCGAAATATCAAGGATCCCCAAATGTAGCACAGCATGTTAATAATAAGACTAGCCAGCATCCAGTTATAATTTAGCTCAAGACTGTCGTTTAATATCACCGAATTCAACGATTCAAACTGACCATTGACAGGTCGTAACAATGCATAAAACCACAGAGACAATCCCGCGATTAAGCCAATAAACACGCCTTTTCGGTTGCCATGCTTCCAATAAACCGCACCAATAAGACCAGGTAATATTTGAGTGAATACTCCAAAGGCTATTTGGCCTAAATTAGCCAGCGATCCCCCCGATGAAACTCGCCAATAGAATAACCAACTTAATGCCAGCATCGCGAATATCACAATCCTGCGAATAAACAAAATACTTTGACTAAACTGGGAAAAATCACGGCGCTCAATATAGCCTGTGCGTAATAATACCGGCATCACCCACTCGTTGCTGACCATAAAAGAGATAGTTAATGCCGCGACGATAACCATGCCAGTAGCCGCAGACACCGCGCCCAAAAAACCAAACAGTGCGAGCGAGTCGTAACCTAATGCCAGTGGTAACGCGATAACGTAAGTATCTGCTGAAATCGACGGGTCTAACACCAACTTACCTGCCAACGCTATCGGCAAGACAAACAAACCAGCCAACACCAAATAACCCGGAAAGATCCAACGACTTTGCGTTAATTGCTCGGGATCGTCGCATTCAACCATCATGTTATGAAACTCACGCGGCATACAAAGAAAAGCCGCCATCATCACTAATGTTTGTGAAACAATGCCCATCCAGTTAGCGAGGCTTTGATCATTTGCCAATAAATTGCGTTGCTCAGCTTGTTGCCAAATATCACTAAAGCCATCGAAATAACCCCAAGTAACGACAGCGCCAATGGCTAACAGGGCAAAAAGCTTAATTAACGACTCAAAGGCGATAGCTAACATCAAACCAGGGTGGTGTTCTGTAGCATCGAGCTTGCGAGTACCAAATAGTGCCGTAAATAGCGCTAAAATCATGGCCACTGAAAAACCCAATACGCCAGTAGGCACATCGTCGTGAGTGACAAAGATTTGAAAGCTATTGACTATCGCCTGCAGTTGCAACGCAAAGTATGGCAAGGTACCAAACACCGCAATTAAGGTGATGGTCGCTGCTAATGCTTGTGATTTTCCATAACGAGAAGCAATAAAGTCAGCCAACGAGGTGATCTTAAGTTCATGAGTTATTTTTATAATGCGAGTCAACAGTGGAAAAGCAAAGATAAATAATAAAATTGGCGCCGCATAAATAGGGATATACGACCACAAATTATTAGCCGACATACCAACCGTGCCTAAAAAGCTCCAAGACGAACAATAAACAGCTAACGATAAACCATAAATCGTATTTCGCACGCCCTGTTTAAATAGCCCAAAATAGCGGTCTCCTAACCAGGCGATCAAGAACAACATTCCGATATAAAACATCGAAATAAGCGGGAGTAAACTACCTTGTGCCATCAAACTTTCCCTTAACTAATACAGCGTAAAATCAATTGGCTCTATCATAAACAACTTAACGAAGCTGATGCAAAGAAAAACTGACTTAAGCCATGCTTATTACGTTTAGATTAACGCAATGAAAATAGTCATCGCAAAGTATATTAATCTCCTAGTCATAACACGGCTGAGTTTATTACCAAGATCATTCGCTTTGATGGCAGTATTCTCCGGTGCAAATGTTGTTATTCGATTGTGTTTGTTGCTATATTGGAATTATATTAAGCAAATGGAATTGTGAAATGGCTGCAGCAATAAAGCGCGGTTGGTACGTGGTCTATTTACCAGCGCTGATCTCGTTACCACTATTTATGTTGGTCTCTTTAATCAACGAGTATCAGATTGCGGCCAATGCGCGCCATAATGCAATTAATGAATTGAGCTATAAAGCTAAATACCTTAGCCAGGCGCTTAACTATGTTAATGAGAATAAAGTTCCACTGATAAAATCAGACTTTGACCGTTTAGTTGACAACTTAACCAGCAACGATTTGTCCCACGTTTCAGTCTTTTCAACAGACGGTACGCTTATTGCGGACAACCTTGCGTCGGGTTACTCAATTACCAATACGCCTAATGAAATAGATCAGCCAGAAATAGCGCAAGCAATAAAAGACGGTAGGGGTACCATTAACCGATTTAATCCAGTTATCTCGCAAAAGATGCGCTATGTCGCCATTAATTTACAAGGCTATATATTACGGGTTGGCATAAATGACAAATTTGAAAAACAAGAAATAACAAATCAAAGAATTAATTACATACCAACCTTTATAGCCTTGTTCTTGCTTACCAGTATTAGCGGGTTTTTCTTTATAACCTGGCTTAACAATAGATTGAAATTACGCTATCAACTACTTAAGCAACAAGTACAAGCGCAAACCTCTGAGTTATTACTGCTGCAAGAGTTCGGGACCTTGTTAACCTTGTCGAAATCATTTTTAGACATTGAACAAGTATTAGGCAAGTTTTCACAAATGCTGTTGTATCACGATGCTGGTCGCATATCGGTCATCCGTTCTTCACGTAATCTCGCTGAAATAAAAATGGCCTGGGGCCAAAAGGATTGGATTGAATTGGGTCACTACCCACTAGATGACTGCTGGGCTCTGCGCAAAGGATATATTCATCCACAAGGCCCCTATGACAAGTTGATTCAATGTACCCACGATATTCAATCATTAGCAGACATTAACACCATTTGCATTCCATTAGTTGCTCAAGGTGAAACGCTTGGTGTAATGCATATTAAGCGAGAAAACCCTAATGATGAATTTAGCGATAACGACCGTCAAATGGCGACGTCTCTGGCAGAGCCTGTCGCGTTAGCCATAGCCAACCTCCAGTTGCGTGATAATTTACGTAACCAAGCCATTAAAGATTCTCTAACTGGCTTGTTCAATCGACGTTATTTCTCTGAAACAGCTGACAAAGAATTGGCGCGAGCAATCAAGCAAAATTCGCCGATGGCAATTTTAATGATAGATATTGATTTTTTTAAAAAACTAAACGACAGCTATGGACATGATGCCGGTGATGCCGCCTTAAAAACATTTGGTGCTCTGTTGGCTAAGCTCACCCTCACCGAGCATGTTGCCTGCCGCATGGGCGGCGAAGAGTTTGTCATTTTACTCTCAGATACCACCACAACGAAAGCGGTTGAGTTTGCCAATAATCTACGGATAAAAATTAAAGAATTAAAAATTTCGAACAACGGCATGAATATCGGCCCTATTACGGCTTCAATCGGTGTCGCAATGTTTGATAACGACAGTAAAGATATTAACGATTTAGTTAAACTGGCCGATCAGGCTTTGTATCATGCTAAGGAAACAGGCAGGGATAAAGTCGTACTATCAGAGCCTGCCTGCGTCGTGGAATAAACCATTGCTAGTCGCTCAACAGGTATCGAACCAAAACACTATATTTGGCCTATGTGCCAGCACAGCCTCCAATTATAGTGGCATGTCATCGAGTTATGGTTAAGTACAAGCCCAACGCTAAGCAATATTAACGGATCAGCTATCATTTTCATCGGTTACGAGATATATCATTAATCGGTTACCTAGCTATATAACCTGACTCCTTGATAAGAGTACAGTTAGGTACGTCATTAATTGCGCGGATTAGCGCTTGGTATACTAAGGCACCCCCTGATCTCATCAGCAGCCAGCCAGGGTAGCGATAGGGTTACGCTGTAATGGTAGGTCTTTCACGCTAAGCACTTATCAACATGTGCTTAACGCAGCGCGAGAATACAAGATAAATTACATAACTTGCTCAGTGTTTTGTCCGCTTACCTCATAGCCATTGCTACCTCGGTCTGAGAAATTAGTTTGAATTTTTTCTATCTGGTCAAAATTCTTAATAAATAGTTCAACAATAGTTGGATCAAATGCTTTGCCAGATTCACCGACAATCAGTTCAATTGCGGCTTGATTCGTCCAGGCTTTTTTATAAGGTCTGACAGTGGTTAACGCATCAAAAACATCCGCCACAGCAACAATCCGCCCTTCAATTGGGATGTTTGCGCCGACAAACCCTTCGGGATAACCCGTACCGTCCCATTTTTCATGATGACTAATAATAATGCTACGGGCAACTTGCATTACCGCTGAATCATTGCCTTCAATTAGGTGCACACCACGGTAGGTATGCGATTCCATAATTTTTCGCTCATCGGAAGTTAATAGACCCGGTTTTAATAGAATATTGTCTGATATACCAATTTTCCCGATATCATGTAGTGGGGTCGCTATCGCGATCAAATGAACTAATTCAGTTGGTAAATTTAAGGCAAGAGCAATGACTTTAGCATAAAGCCCGACTCTGACGACATGATAGCCAGTATTGTCATCACGTAATTCCCCGGCTCTAGCCAGTGACTCAATCAGCATTTCATTGGCTAAAGCCAATTCTTGGGTCCGTTCAACCACTAACTCTTCGAGTTTTTCATTTATTTGGGCCAATTGTTCAGCATGTTGATAAGCTGCAATAATATTTTGCGTACGTAAGATGACTTCTTCCGGATCAAACGGCTTGCGAATAAAATCGTTTGCTCCACTAGACAAAGCATCGTTGCGAACTTTAGGCCCCTCTTTACCAGAGATAATCACTATGGGTAACACATCGGCACTGTGTTCTTTTCGCACCAATGCAATCACTTCGAGGCCGGTTAAATATGGCATTTCAATATCGAGGAATAATAAGGAGATGTTATCAGATTTAAGCTTGCTTTCAACTTGGCGAGGATCTGTGACCATCGAAACATTCGCCTTGAAATTATCTTGAACCAACGCTGATAAAATCATGCAGTTAGTCAGCGAGTCATCACAAATTAAGATGTTAAGCGACTTATTCTTATCCATAAGAAACAGGGTCCTTGATTATAATTTTTCTCTGTTAAGGCGTCCTGTGTCAAACCCTTAACTAAAGTAATGCTATCATAGCCATGTGGCAGTTATATTAGCAAGACAATGATAATATTTCCGCTAAATTCGCTCCACAATTGAATCTAAGCTCACTAAATTAGTAATGCACAATTTAGCCCAAACCAAGTTGATCCAGGTCAATTTAATGTTAAATAGAGAATAAACTAGACTTTTTTCTTTACGCTGTTATATGATATTTATCTCGATAAAAGGAATTAGTGCGCGATATTTAAGGAGAAATATATGAGTACATCATTACGCATCTTGATAGTCGATGATTCGCGGAGCATGCGAATTATTGCTAAAAGCCTAGTCACTAGCTTAGGCCATGAAGTTGTCGCTGATGCAGAAGATGGTAAAGTAGCCCTGAAAAGGTATGTTGAATTAAAACCTGATGTGGTACTACTCGATCTTGTTATGCCTCGGTTCGACGGTAAAAAAACCCTCACCAAGCTTATTCAGTTAGACCCTCTAGCTAATATAATAATCTGTAGCTCTCTAGGTTCGCAAGGCGATATAGAATTTTGTTTGCGAGAAGGCGCAAAATTTTACTTGCAAAAACCTTATGAGATTGAAGGCATCAAGAATGCCTTCGCGAGTCTCCCCCTACCCACCGAACAACAAGCGTAAGGTATTTAGATATGTCAAATAAATTTTTTGGACAATTCTTACTGGAAAAAGGCTTGCTAAACAGTAAACAACTGCTCAATGCTATCGAACTTCAGAAAGAAGCAAACCCTCCGATTGGTCAACTGGCAATCAAAGAAGGATTCATCAGTGATGCCGCGGCTGTTCAAATAAATATGGAGCAGCAACGCACAGATAGCCGCTTTGGTGATTTAGCTATCTCGATGGGTTTTATGACTGAAGAGCAAGTATCGATGCTATTTCATGTTCAAAAAGAAATTAAAAAGTTCTTTGGTGAAATATTAGTCGAACAAAGCTATATCACTGAAGCTATATTGCAACAAGAACTGGCGGAACATGCAGAACTTAAACAAACCTCAATAACAGAGGTCGATAGTAAAATAAAAGAGCATAAATATTGCCAACAAATAACTGACACCTTAGATGCTATTATTAAGAATTTTACCCGCATACCCAAAATACCTTTGCAAATAGCGCAGATCGAAACTCAAAAACCAACCCCACCTAATGCTAGCTTTATTATTTCTCAGACTATGCATGTGCCAGAGCCGCTTAAAGTTGGCTGGATCATGGAAAAAGATTTAATGGAGCAAGTCGCGAATAACTTCCTTGGCATTGATGTAACAGATCAGGAAGATGTCTACGTTGATGCTGTCAGTGAATTTCTGAACATTATTCTTGGCAATGCGTTGGTTAGCAATGGTGAAAATCAGACGTTGTTAGATCCGCCAATTATCGAGCCATGTAATGCTGATTTTCAGGGCGAATATAACAGTACTCTTTATTTAACCATGTCAGCACCGCAAAAAGACTTCAGTTTGTTTTTTCTTCATAATTAAAACGGCTAAGCTCAACAATCCACCATAGTAATGGTATTTGTTGAGCATTTCAGTATCAGCCTTTGCATCAACTCTCACAAAATTATCCGTGAGCGATGATGAAACTCAGAATAAACTAAGCCTTTGAGATATAGCTAAGTTTAAACTATCGTCTATGTGAATTTTCGATACTAATTTTCACGTACTCAATCTTGTATTAAAATGAAATATCCATTATCTTATTGTTTAGTAGATGATTTTATACAGCGGCAACCTTCATCAGTTGATACACTGGTTATAGCTGAAACGTGCAAACTAATGAGTTTAAAGATAACTAAAGGATTACGTATGATTAGTACCACACTATCTCCCTGCCGTTATTCTAAACAAACTGGCGCTAGTTTCAAGACCAACGCCATCAGTGTATTTACGCTGCTTATTAGCGACCAAGATCAATCAGGGTTTAACTCACATTCAGAGTTTGCCCAACTGCGTAGATTTGTATTTATCACTTAAATTGTTTTTCCCCAAGGATTTATCAATGAAAAATTTCTTTAGAGACCTGCCTTTAAAATTAAAATTACTCGGCTATACCGCGGTTATGCTATTACTAATTACGCTGAGTTTTGGCTATGCCACCTACTCTTTGGCAAAAATTGGTGAAGAGCTAACCACTATTGTTGAAGAAGATATTCCATTGACCAAGCTGATTTCATTAATGACGGTCACTCAACTTGAACAAGCCGTATCTTTTGAACGCTCACTGCATTACGGATCCAAGTTGAATGACAAGCATGGCCAGGAAAAATTCAAGACAACTATTTCTCATTTTGATCACGGAACGAAAGTGATAGAAAATGCTATTACCAAGGCAATAGCATTTACCCAGCATGCACAGTCGAGCAACGATATTGCGCTAATCAATAAATTTGCAGAAGTTAAAAAACAGCTTAAACAAATTGAGCACGACCATGACAGCTACGTTGAACATGTTCATCAAACCTTTGCTTTACTGGCCAAAGGCAAAGATGATGCTGCTGCTGCTGATATTTTGATTGAAAAGGTGGTAGAAGAAGAAGAAACCCTCGATAAAACAAGTGAAGCTCTTTTATTAAATATCCAATCATTTACTCAAGACAGCGCCATAGCCGCACAAACTCACGAAAAACAGGCTATAACGACATTGTTAATCATCGGTGTTTTTAGTTTAGTTGTGGGCACAATACTTAGTCTACTGTTAAGCCGGTTTATTGTAACAGGCATCAATACCGCAATAGTGACTGCGTCTGGTGATCTTACCCAAGAAATAACCGTTACAAGTAAAGATGAAGTAGGCCAATTGTTATCGGCCATGAAAGCGATGCGCGATAAATTAAGAACAATGATCGGTGACATCACCAGTGTGACAGGTCAACTATCAAGTGCATCGCAAGTGATGTCAGAGGTGACCAGCCAAACAAGTTTAATCATTGACCAACAACGCAATGAAACCCAATTAGTCTCTAGCGCGATGGATCAAATGACCTCAACCTCGCGCGAGGTATCTGATATTATCACCCAAACAGCCAACCATGCGGTTGAGGCAACCAATCAAACAGTTGAAGGTCGCCAGATCGTTGATACAGCCGTCGCTGAAATCAATAAACTATCCGACCAAATTGATCTAGCATCCGTAACAATTGAGCAGCTAGAGCAGCACAGTGGCCGAATTAATTCAGTAATGGATGTGATAAAAGGCATTGCAGAACAAACGAACTTATTGGCGCTAAACGCAGCCATTGAAGCTGCCCGAGCTGGTGAGCAAGGCCGTGGATTCGCGGTGGTCGCCGATGAGGTCCGCACCTTAGCGGTTAGAACCCAAGAATCGACTAAAGAGATTAATTCGATGATCGAGAAACTGCAAATTGGGACCAGTGACGCAGTTACCATGATGCAAAAAAGCCGCAACCAAACAAACACTGCTGTTGAATGTGCGAAGAAATCTGGTGAAGCTTTCACCCTAATATCAGCCTCGGTCAATCAGATAAGTACGATGTGCGAGAAAATTGCTATCGCGGCTACCGACCAAGGTATAGTCAGTGAGCAAATAAGTAAAAATATTATCGATATTAATGAGATGTCATCGCAAACAGCAATCGGCGCGCAAGAAACCTCCACCGCCAGTGACGATTTAGCTGTCATGTCGTCTAAGTTGAAAGTTCTCGTTAATAACTTTGCCGTTTAATTACAACATCCAGATTTAGCCAGCGAGGTATTCTCGTTGGCTTTTTTATTGCCGCTTTATATAGGTTTTTTCAGGATCCAGCAAGATAAACGTTAGTAATTATTCTCGTATTCCGTTATGTTAGATATATAAGACGATGCTCATTATATGCTTACATTCAAGGATTGAATTGTGGTCAAACCGGCTTTAAAGGCGCGAACATTAGCAGATAAATTACTGCCGACTAATTCGTTACAAGACAGTTTGTCTAAGGTTATCCTTTTAACTAGCATCGTTGCGTTAATTCTCTCCTTTGGCTCTTTTCTCATTTACGATCAAATTAGTTTTAAAAAAGATTTAGCACATCAAGTTAATGCTATTGCATTAGACACGGCAAGTAATTCACAACCAGCGTTTTCATTTGACCATGATCCCGGCGATAACCAAACTTTCACTTCATTACAACACTACCCGCAAATTCGCTATGGTGCTGTGCTTAATTCAGCAGGTGAAATTTTATCGCAATACCACAATAATTGGACGAAAGAAATCAATCCAAGAGTCTTAACACAGCATATTTTAATGACCGATGATTTTATTGAAGTCTCGCAGCCAATTGTTAAAAATGGCGTAACTATTGGTCAAATATATTTACTATCTGATGTTGAACGGTTACGAACCCGACAATTAGAATTAGCCATCGTAGTCTTCACCATTTTTGTTGCGGCATTAACATCGACGATAGTGATCACTCGCAAAAAAATTAAGACCATCATAAACCCCATTTCTACCTTAGTGCTGCTTTTTAAAAAAATAGGCAATCAGCACGACTTTTCATTGCGAGCACAGCCAACCCCCGTTTTAGAGTTAAATACATTAGTCGACGGTTTTAATGGCATGCTCGAACAATTATCCGATGCCGAGCAGGCACTAAAAAAAAGCCAACAACGCTTATCTCTTGCCCTGCTTGGTGGTGGCGAAGGGTTATGGGATCTGGATCTGTTGCAGCAACAGCTTTACTTAGATAAGCACAGCTGCAAAATTCTCGGGATAAATAAAGACGAAACGCTATTATCTAATGCCAACTGGCATAAAATGATCCATCCGGATGATCGCAAGCGATTTAGATTTTATTCGCAGTATTACATCACGCAGCAGATCGAACAGTATAATATTGAATTTCGAGTTTGTTGTGAATCAAATTGGCTATGGTTAAAACTGACCGGCAAAGTGACCCAGTTTGACCAAAACAACGTTGCTTTACGCATGACCGGAACCTTGCAAGATATCACCAAGCAACATCTTGCTGAAGAGCAAATAAAACTCTATGCCTCGGTTTTTGACAATACCAGCGATGCAATTGTTATTTTAGATGACCAATTACGTGTGATCGCGGCAAATCAAGCGTTTAGTAACATAACTCAATTTGAAGCCAACGAAATGCATCATAAACAGTTGTCTGTTATAGATAAAATTGATAATTTCAGCCAAATTGAAACGGCATTATCAAGCCAAGGTAGTTGGAGTGGGGAGCTTACGGATCAACGAAAAGATGGCTCTGCTTACATGTTAGAACTGGCGTTAAACGCTGTTAAACATACCGAGTATGAGAATTATAACTATGTAGTAGCCGTTTTCTCCGACATTACCGAGCGCAAGAGAAATGAAAATGAATTATATTTCATGGCCAACTTCGATCCGCTAACCAAACTGCCAAATAGGGCGATGTTTCACGATTATTTTGCAAAATCGCTCGCCAGTGCTAAACGCCATAATAAGATTATTGCGTTGCTATTTATTGATTTAGACAAATTTAAACAAGTTAATGACACATTAGGTCACGACGCGGGCGATGAGTTATTAATTCAAGCCGCTCATCGAATGAAGTTGCATCTGCGAGACACCGATCTGCTGGCACGCCTCTCTGGGGATGAATTTACCATCATACTAGAAAATATCACGAATTTACGCCAAGCAGAAACCGTGGCACGTAAAATTCTACAAGACTTTCAGCAGCCATTTACGCTTAAGAAGCAATGTACCCATATTGGTACTAGCATTGGCATTAGTACCTTTCCCAACGACGCGAATAGCACTGAAGAATTGCTAAAGCAATCGGATACCGCAATGTATTATGCAAAAAGCAATGGCAGAAATAACTTTCACTTTTTTGATCAAGCGATGAACGTGCAAGCAGAGCGCCGAAACTTAATCGAACATGAGCTGCATTACGCCCTGGAACGACAACAAATATCCGTCTACTATCAACCAAAAGTTGATACCAATAACTTCAAAATTTTGGGTTTTGAAGCCCTCGCCCGCTGGAGCCATCCGGTACTTGGCAACGTGCCCCCCTCTGAATTTATCCCCGTTGCAGAAGACGCTGGTTTAATTAAAGAATTGGGGCAGTTCATTTTCACGACTGCCTGCCTGCAACTTAAAGAGTGGCACAGTCGCGGGTTTAACGATTTGCAAATTGCGATCAACGTATCGGCGCGAGAATTCCAATTATCAGACTACCCACTTGAAATTGCAAAAATCATCAAAGAAATAGCAATCGATCCGCGATATATTGAACTGGAGCTAACTGAGTCTATCGTGATGGAAAACCCTGAAAAGACCACCTTAATGCTGGACGTAATAAAAAACTTAGGCGTTAGTCTTTCGATCGATGATTTTGGAACAGGCTATTCATCATTATGCTATTTACGTAAATTACCGGTCGATGTATTAAAAGTGGATCAATCTTTTGTCCGAGAATTAGACCAAGATAATAGTGCCGCGATCGCTCGCGCGATTGTCTCTATGGCTCACAGTCTTAAATTAAAAGTCGTCGCCGAAGGCGTTGAGACCGCTGAACAGCTCAGTTTTTTCCAGCAACAACAATGTGAATACATCCAAGGGTTTTATTTTAGCGAGGCCGTTACTGGTGAACAATCATATAGCCTGCTAACTCAGCAGTGGCAACAAAAATTTGTTGAGTCCGTTGAAATTGAGCTCAGTAAATAGCCTTACCAGTAAATCTTAAGATCTAATTTTAATCAACTGCTAGCAATAGCTTGTAAACGCAACCCACCACCACATAAACGCTATAACCCATCACAAAACTTGGGTCAGCGATCTAGTTAGCACTTTAAATAGTAATACGTGCTGTCTTGCTACACCCCACTATCATTGCTTTTTCTGGCGATCCATTTTAAAAGTGGCAACATCAAGCGCCCACTTTTACAACAACTAAACGATCGAAGCGTGACGCACATCACACTTTTAAGCTTTAGGTCTTATTGCACTCTATAAATATTGTTGCAGCCATGTAAGATTCGGTCGCTCATTGTTAACGGCAGATTAATAGCCGTACCAAACAATATACATCCACAATATACAACATCTTAAGGAGTCCGTGATGGGTCAGTCTTTATCCGGCAAGATTTTTATCGGTTTATTTGCCGGTTTGCTTTTAGGTACGCTAATACAGTATGCATTTCCAACTATTGGTTTTTTAGATACCTACATTGTTGGCACCGCTGAAGCAGCTGGCGGCATGTTCGTCTCGCTAATCAAGTTAATGGTTGTACCATTAGTATTTATTTCAATTGTTTGTGGTGTTTGTGAATTAAAAGACATCAAATCTTTTGGTCGCCTTGGTGGCAAAACATTTGCTTTCTATATTGTTAATACTCTGCTTGCTATTACAGTCGCTTTAACTGTTGGCATGCTAGTTCAGCCAGGTGCTGGTGCTAATCTTGCCGTAACTGGTGATGTAATGAAACTAGCAGCAACTGAAACGCCAGATTTGGCACAGTTAATTATCAACATTGTACCAAGCAACCCTGTTCAGGCATTTGCTAGTGGTGACATGTTACAAATCATCTTTATGGCGATCATTACCGGTCTTGCTATCCAAGCACTTGAGTCACGTGGCGGCCCAGCTGTTCGTACTTTTAAAGTGGCTAACGAAGTAATGATGAAGCTAGTAACGCTTATCATGAAATTAGCGCCTTACGGTGTCTTTGCGTTAATGATCCAATTAGGTGGCACATTAGATGTTGCAACCTTAGGCTCGGTCGCTGGCTATGTCGGCCTCGTTGTCGCCATGTTAATTTTCTGGATTTTCGCTGTTTACCCACTGGTTGTTTGGGCTTTCACTGGTATTAAGCCTAGTGAGTTCCGTCGTCATACTCGCGAGCAAATTCTGTTTGCTTTATCGACTGCTAGCTCGAACGCAACGATTCCGGTAACGATGCGTACCTTGACAGAGAAAATCGGTGTTTCTCGTTCAGTGGCTGGTTTTGGTGTGCCATTAGGTGCCACCATGAATATGTCTGGTGTTTCAATCTACATCGCACTAGCGACTATCTTTGCCGCCAATGCGTAC
Source organism: Gammaproteobacteria bacterium (assembly GCA_013214945.1). NCBI lineage: Bacteria > Pseudomonadati > Pseudomonadota > Gammaproteobacteria > Gammaproteobacteria bacterium. Next base: position 142,632 of record JABSRT010000008.1, on the reverse strand, counting down.
GGTATGCCGATTGCAACTGCAGACTTATTCTCTATCGGTATTACTGTTTTACTACTATCAATCGGTGCCGGTGGTGTTCCTGGTGGCGGCGTAGTAATGATTGGTGTTTTATTACATCAACTAGGACTACCAATTGAAGCATTAGCTATCATTGCTGCGGTTGACCGTATTAATGACATGTTCTGTACTGCTGCTAACGTAGTGGGTGATACAGCGGTAAATACCATTGTGGCTAAATCTGAAGGTGCATTAAACACGGGCGATGTTTCATCGCTAACACCTCAAGAGCCAGTACAAAGTGAAAAAGCAGCGTAATATGCCCTGCTGACATTCTTTGTCACTAAAAAAGCCGCGCAGTAAGTAATTACTGCGCGGCTTTTTAATATCTAAGATAATTCAAAGCTAAGTTAATCCAAATCTAAATTAATTCCAGCAAAGTCTCATTAATGCAAAGGCACAACCAACACCGGAATATCACTGTGGTGCATCACTTTGTTGGCTGTTGATCCCATAAAAAACTGTTTGGTCGCACTGTGCGTTCGAGTGCCCATCACGATCAATTCTGCTGATTTTATTTTGGCGGCTTCGACAATGATTTGATGAACGCTGCCTTCTAATAATAACGATTCAACGTGGGGGTGCCACTCCATCGACGCCAGTTCACTGGTGCAAAAGTTATCAATACGTTGACCAATCGTCTCACGCAAATGCATTAAACCGTCTTGACGGATTTTACGGTATTGCGGCGCTGACAATGTCGACTCTAACGTTACTCGCACCGAATCAGGCATTGGGGCAATCACATGTAAAAAGATAATTTTAGCATCATATTGCTTGGCTAAACTAACAGCCATGCGAAAAGCAGGTCGCGAACCATCTTCAATATCAGACACGTAAAGGATTGTTTTTATTTGCGGGATCATAATCTTCTTAAGCTATATTATTAAATTAAGATGATTATATTGTGCTAGTTACCGCTCAATCATGATCTGAATCAACTGAGCGATAACAATTACGAATGGGCGAACTTAAACGCTGGCAAATGCCAGTTTAACCGCAAAGAATACAAATAACGAACCAACACCACCGCCCGATATAGCCGTGACTTTTTTACGCTTTTTAAACGCTGCAGCCAGCGTCGAACCCGCATAAATTAACACGGCTAAATACACCAAACTAAAAAATTGTAACGTCAGGGCTAAGATAAAAAAAGGCACTGCCGGCGATGGATAATTTGGATCAACAAACTGCACAAAAAATGACAAGAAAAATAATATCGCTTTAGGATTTAAGATGCTCACCAACAACGCTTTATTAAACGCTTTGGTACCCGTCGTTTTCTTTAGTGATATTTTATCATCTAACCCATTGTCATCTAATGTTTTCCACGTTGATATCGCCCCACCAATCAGAGTAATACCAATGTATATCAGATAGGCTGCACCGGCATACTTAACCACCATGAACACGGCAGGGTAAGCAGTCAAAATTGAAATCGCGCCCAAGGCTGTCGCAATCATCAACAAGCTATCGCCGACAAATACCCCAGCTACTGCCGCCCAGCCACTGCGCGTGCCTTGTTGTGCAGCCAGTGACAGCACGTAAATAGAGTTAGGCCCTGGTAATAAGATGATCAACACCGCCCCCAAAACATAGGTTAAGTAATTGATTATGCCAAAACTTTCCACATTTAATCCTTAGTTATAACAAATTAGCCAATGCTAACGCCACGCATTAGTCGAAGACCTGACAGGTTAGTAAATTCAATGACTTTTATCAATATTTAATCCCAATCTCATTAATTCAATGATCATCTGTGCTTGAATTAAAAAAGTGGTTTCATTTTATCACGCAGCCAAGCTAGCGCCGGACCAACGCATTGATTTTTCGCCATCACCAAATCAACCGGTACATGCCACGCTTTGTGGTCAAAGGTAGTCATCAGGACTTTCACCTGCCCCAATGTAACAGCCGCTTTAACCAGATGACTTGGTAAGTAACTCCAGCCTAAGCCTTGCAACATTAAGCAATAAAGCGCATTAAACGAATCGCAATACCAAAGATTAGCGCTCATTGGCGGCAGTTGATGAAGATCGTTTTGCCCTAAGCCACTTATCACCAACTGACGATGACCGATCAAGTCTGCTGTAGAGATTGTCTCATTGGCGGCCAATGGATGATTGCGACTGACCACAGCGACAAAATCGACGCCACCGAGGTAGCATAAATCAAGCGCTTGCGGAAAAGAAAGGTCGCTAAACATCAGACCAATGTCGGCTTGTTGTGCTTGAATTAACGTGGCCACATTTTGACTAGTGGTCGTTTTAATGGTCAATGTCGTTGCACAAAAACGTAACGAAAAATCGCTTAACAACTGTTGAAGTTGCGGTATCAACAATGCGTCATCAAGCGCTATCACCAAACCTGCTTCTTCATTGTTATCGAGCGCTAAGGCGACCGTTTCCATCTCGTGAGCTTGTTTTAATACTGCTTGAGCATGTGACAATAACTGCTGGCCTTTTACCGTTAAAGTAGGTTTACGGGTTGAGCGGTCAAATAATAGCGTGGCCAAGTCCACTTCCAAGTTCGCAATACCCTGACTAACAGCCGATTGTGCTTTACTGAGTTTTCGCGCACAGGCAGAAAAGGAACCCGTTTCGACCACAGTTACAAACATTCTGAGATGGTCTAAATTATACATATCACTTTTCCTGATGGTTACTAACTTCTAAAGATATTAAATACTGATATTATACAACAATAATTTTTAGTCCATTTATTCTCACAGGAAACCTAACTATGGGCACGGCTGAACGTATTTTTCACAGCATTTTATATGAAGCATTGGCGTTAATTATTGGCGTAACGCTGGCGGCATTGTTTTTACAACATGATAAAAGCCTATTAGCGAGTCTCGGCATTGCTTTTTCTGTCATCGCGATGGTCTGGAATTATTTTTACAATCTGATCTTTGACCGTTTCTTTGGTCAAGATAGAATAAAGCGCACAATTAAAATTCGTGCTGCTCATGCCTTATTTTTCGAATTTGGTTTATTAGTGGTGACTACCCCACTCATTATGTGGGCATTAGATCTCGACTTTATCAGTGCTCTGTTAATGGATATCGGCGCTGCAATTTTCTTCACTCTTTATACCATGGGATTTAATTGGGTTTATGATCTGCTGCGCCACCGCTTATACCCAGATAAACAGCTAGCTTAATCAAACTATGTTATTCAAATTATCTCAGCCAAACTATTTTAGCCAAACTATAATTGGTGGCGGCGATTGGCAGCATCATTAACAACCACTCGCCCCGTATCAATTGATTGGCAAATGTGTTCAAACACAGCACCAGCATTCGCATCATCGTCAGCGACGAAATAGCTGTGCCCAATTGGCCAATCGTACTGTGAGTTTACGTTATCGCAATCTATTGCAAATACGTTAGCTTGAACCTTCGCCATATCTTCTGGCCCGGTATGGCCTAAGCGCCGCGAAGCCACTCTGTTTTTTAGGTTAGATATTTTACTCGCTTGTAAGGCCAAATCATCGGCCGCATAATAAACGCTTACATTGCGCGACGACTCACTTATCAACCGACCAGATTGTTGTTTTTCAAGTGCTTCATTGACCACATCGGCCGCGACCATAAAGGTATTTCTAAATAATAGCGGCACCCCATTGGCCAAATCGTAGTGATCCCAAGTACTGAGTGTTTCGCGTAACACCCGATTACCCATTGAATGGGCTAACACATTGATCCGCTTAAGGCATGGCGCCTCATCAGTCGCCAGGTGACGCCAGTGGATAAATTTTTGCAATACCCGGGCAAAGGAATAACCACTTAAGTCGGCAGACTTTTGATCGTCCCAATAATCTTTAATCATGCCAAAGTCATTATCACAAGGCCAAATTAGCGGGATCACCTCAACCATGCCCTCTTTATACTGATTAAATGACTGCTGCAGTAATTGTGCGCGCTCAAAAACATCGGGTTCGGGCATGCAAGCCGACCCATGAATATAAAAAAGTAACTGTTTAGCAGCCGACTTTTTTAGCGCATTCATTAACGCGACAGAACCTATTTCACGATAGTCATCATGGCCATACCGCTGACAGTAAAACGCTGAGTTAGCCGGTGCATTAATATTAAGATCAAATTGATAAGCTCGGTTTAATGTCGTTTCAATCGAGCCTTGCGGCGTTCTATTGGTGATAAATAACATCCGTTTCCCCTCGTATTAATCAATTATTGATAGGCTAATTCCACTTGTCTTAACTGCAAAAACAACGCTATGGCAGTTACATTAGTCACACTTTTATAATCTGTAAAAAATACCATCGTTTTATTATTACTATATTTTAATGCTGGACTATGCTGTTTGCTACTAACAATATTTTAAGGGATTAAAATGATTACAACTCGCCTACCCCAACGCGCCCTGCGTTGTTTACTCGTCACTGCTTCAATACTTTTAATCGCCAGTTGCGGCAGCAGCAGTGATGACACAGCCACCACGACCAGCACCACCCAAAAAGAGCAAACACCAGCACAAACTACAGCGTAATTGTCGGGTCAAGTCAAATTAGAACAAGGCATTTTGTAACGAATCGGAGTAAAGCAGTGTCGAGGTTCAATGTATTAACGTGTCAGCTAACGTTATTCCCTTTGGTTACTATAACAATACCTTGGGTGATTCAATTCCAAAACCAACGTCACAAAACGACTCAGTGGCAGTCAAGTTTTGTAATGCACTGCTTAACCATGACGATTACTACCTAATCGCAAATGGCATTGATAGCACAAACGCTCAAACACAGGCCATCGCACACTCGCAAGCAATACAGACCGGTAATGTGGGGAGCAGCTTGGTACTAGATATGACCAATACCCCGATTCTCATTCCGGTGGTAAATAATAGTCAATTGACCATTAGCCCTTATGCAATGACTGGTGAGAGCTTCACCAAACCGCAATCATGACCCTAGCTGAACCGATGAATAACTCGTTCTCTATTTATTACATTGCGTCGTCGTATTATTTCTACTTGGAAGCGCAGGTCGATAATGGGACCAATGATACACCGGTATATACAGTCTTGGGTTGAAACCCAATTGCCAACCTCAGGGCTGGTGTTTAACCTGCCAGAGTTTAGCGCGGCCAATATTAATACGATGGCAATCATTTTTCTTGGCAGGCGAGCGATAGTCCGCGGTTGATGGCTTCAACCTTGAGCTAGATTTTACCGGAGCAAGCTGGAATATATTTATGGCGGCGACAGTAAACAATTATGTGCTGCCAACCTTACCTAGCGCTGTCAGTAGTGAAATAGTGATCGCCATTGCCGATGGCTACTTAACATTGCTTGATTTTAAGTAATTAACCGGATTTGACGCCACGGTGCAGGCCATTGTCCAAGGTGATTTAACCTTAGACAATGGTTTGGCTCTCTTTAGTTCGAGCACAGTGATGTATCCGTTTGAGATCCCGTTAGACTAAATTAGTTAGTGAGCGAGCAAGTTCACTTAATATCTAAAACCTAAAAATCAAATGCCAGGGCCGTTAGCGTGCTGTTAACGGCCTTATTATTTGTCTATCGCTGATGTTGTGACCAAGTCTTATTCCTACAAATTAAAAAATAATCAAAATAAATTGAAATAAAATATCAAAAACACGGTTCTTATTAGATACATCCAGTAAATGTTAGCCACATTCATCACAGTGGCCCCAAATACACGAGTATTCATTATGCTTAACAACAAAACTGTAATTAATCTTGTAATGAGTTGTCTTATCCTGATTTTTTCAGCAACCAGTAATGCTGGTTCAAAAACGTATACCGCTTTTTTTAGTGATTTAGCCGTATCGGGTTACGACACGGTTGCTTATTTTACCCAAGCTAAACCCGTCAAAGGCAGCAGTGATTTTACAACCCAATATCAAGGGGCGACTTGGCAATTTAGTAGCCAAGAAAATTTAGCCCTTTTTGCTCAAGCGCCGACCAAATATGCACCTCAGTACGGTGGCTATTGTGCTTGGGCTGTTTCACAAGGTGATACGGCCAGTTCAGATCCCAAAGCATGGAAAATAGTCGATGACAAGCTCTATCTAAATTACAATTTTGATATTCAGAATAAGTGGCTTAAAGACTCGCAAAAATTGATCTTGCAAGCTGACCAAAACTGGCCTGGCGTCATCAACTAATGTAGCGCTACCATTAAATTAACTATCGAGAACATCATGAAAAACCGTATCACCACAATATTTAGCTGGCTGGCTGTCGTTTGGATTTGCAAAGTATTTTTATCTTCATTACCTTATAAGTTTACCGGCCATCCCGATACCCAGCATATATTTGGCACTATCGGATTATGGATCCAAGATAGCTTTAACGTAACTTTAGGCCAATGGTTTGTCGCTAATGGCGCTGTCGCTGTCGGACTGGTTGAATTGTTAGCAGCGCTGATATTACTGTTGCCAGCACTGCTGTGGGCAGCCAAGAAGCTAAATATCATCGAGCAATCACCTTCACGGGCATTGATCCACACGGCCGGTGGTCTGTTATCAGCAGCCGTGATGTCTGGCGCAGTATTTTTTCATTTAGCGACTCCGCTCGGGGTTGAGGTATTACACAACGGTGTCAGTGATGGTGGTTCGTTATTTTATGCCGCGGTTTCAATTTTGATCTTAGGCTTGCTCTTGGCGGTGATTAATAACCGTCAAACCAAGCATTGAATGGGATCGATTGTGACCTATTACTTTTACGTAAAACAAGGGTGAATCTATTCTCATGTTAATTCGAATTTTACTGGTACTAAGTTATATATTTTGGTGCATTAAGTTATGGGTTAAACCTTGGCATTACTTTAGGCTCAACGGTGACTATTTTAATCAAAATAAAGGCTTATTCTCAAAGCTCGACATTGACCGATTAATTCCTGCCCACTGGCGCTTGTCTCAGTGGATTGATGATCCCTGCCGTCAACCGCAACGCTTTCCGGTTTTTGTTAAACCTGAGTGGGGACAAAATTCTCAAGGTATTGGCCGAGCAGATAATATAGCGCAGCTGCAACGGTTACGTCGTTTGCGCACCGCCACTGATATGGAATATCTGGTCCAAGAAGCAGCGTTAGGCGCAATCGAGTTTGAAATGTTTAGTATTTTAGATCATCAAAATCTCAGTCAATCGGCTATTTTATCCGTTACTCAGGTCAGCAACTCAAGCCAAGAGGCTTACCCAATTAACGGTATTTATAACGATAATACGCATTATCAAGATATCACCCCTCGCTTAACGTCAATGCAACGCAATGCATTAGCTGAGCATATTAGTCAAATGGGCCCGTTTAAAATTTCACGGGTTGGCGTGCGCGCCGATTCGCTTGAACAGTTAATTAATGGCAATTTCCAAGTCATCGAAATTAACCTCTTTGTGCCAATGCCACTGGTTTTATTAAGCTCGAACACCGCGCTTAAAGACAAAATCAGTTTTGTGTTTAATGCGATGTTGGCACTGGCCAAAGTCACCAAGGTTATACCCAAAGATCAACCGCGCACTGCGGTTTTTTTCCAAAAACTCGGTCGGATGCGTCAGGCCAAACATCTTGTTAGCAATGAGGTCGGCAATGAAAGCCATTAAGAAATATATTTATGCCTGGATAAGTAAAAAATTCATGGGCGGGTGTAGCAGTTATAACAGCCTTGAAACACGCAGAGGTTGCCGATCGAAAGAACAAGCGCGCCAAGTTTTTGAACAAGGCAATGTGCCACATGCCAAAGGTGAAATTTTCTTAAACCCGTTGGTTGCGCACCGGTTTGCTAAACAACATGGATTTCCTTTAGTGATTAAGCCCAATGTCAGTGGTTTTTCGCGCGGCAGTCATTTCCCCATTAATAACTACCGACAGTTATGGAAGGCGATATTCCTCGCAAAATTATGGTGGCCGACCACGGTAGTAGAACAGTTCTTGTTAGGAAAAAATTACCGCGTGGTCGTGATCAAAGGCCAAATAATGTCGGTGATTGAGCGTTATGCGCCATTCGTTACTGGTGACGGCCAGCACAGCATTAGTGAGCTGATTGACCAAGAAAATGCTATTCGCCAACAAATGGGCTTGTTTCCCTGCATGTATCGGCTAACTAAAAATTCCACCACAGTCGATTTCTTAAAAAAACAACAATTGAGCTTAAATAACATCCCTGCCCCTGGCGCTATTGTGACGTTATTTTACCGCATTTCGTTAGCGCCAGGCGGTGTGGTACGCACCATCGACAAACAAAGCATTCCTGCGCTCAATAACCAACTTTTTCTCGATGTGCTGCAAATGTTTGACGCCAATATTTTAGGGATAGATGTTATTTTTGAACACGATATCAGCCAAGAATATACCAAGCAAAAATGTATCTTTTTGGAAGTGAATTCACGCCCGTACCTCAAAATGCACGATTATCCACGTTATGGTGAAAAAGAAGACCTAAGCCCTTATTTTAGCCAGCTTGACCAGTTAGATATAGCGCAAGCTGATCTATTCTAATGACCACGAACACGGCCAGTTTTTACCGGTTTTGCGCCGTCCATTCATTATTGATTGGGCTGCTGCCGTTTTTTATCCCGGTAATTTTGTGGCAACAAGGCTTTGGGCTGGCTCAAATTAGTCTGTTTGTTGCCATCACAGGATTGGGGTTTATGGTGTCACTGCGTTGGTGGCAATCATTGTATCAACGATCGCAATGGCGCCAAATTCTGGCACTCTCATTTATCGCAGAACTTGGCTTAATTGCGGTTATTATCAGCGCTGACAACACCGTGCTGTTAATCGGTGGTGCGCTGCTCAATGGCATGTATAACTGTTTTTATTGGACCACCCAGCGAGTTATGTTCAGTGCCATGACGAATCAAAATCGTTCAAAAAAAACAAGTAATAAAACCGGCAGGCAATACGGTAACTTTCAAATATTGGTGGTGTTCTTACTTAAACTTGGTATTTTAATTGGCGCTTACCTTCAAGAAAATCAGCACTTTGAACTATTATTTGGCACCAGCTTCTTTTTATCATTACTGGCAATCTTAGTCTTATTACGTGCAGACAATGATCCTAAAATTGAACGCAAGCAAGCTAAACCATTAAGCAAGCGCAATAAACTGGTGTTCGCAATAGATGGCGTATTTCTGTTTTTTGAAAGCTATTTTTGGGTCTTAAGCCTATTTTTTATCAGCCGCGGCAATGTGTTTGAACTTGGCTTGATGCTAGTGGCATTAACGCTGGTATTAAGTCTTATTTTTATGGTAATAAAGAACACCATTGACCGCTTAAACCAACATTATGTTTTTTATAGCGCGGTTGTTTTATACGCCTTATCCTGTGCATTACGTGGCATGCTGACGGTTGAGATTGAAGGTGTGTCTCTTTACCTATTGATCTTGCTGATTGCGTTTTTAACCTCCTTTTTTCGCCTTAGTTTTAATAAACGATTTTTCGATCATGCTAATCAACTAGATGCTCTCAATATTATCTGGTTAAAAAGCTATTTATCTCAAGGGGCTATTGTGATTTTCTTCGCTGTACTTGCCACAGTATTGTTCTTTGGCGATGCTACCGTTGCTGACTTACCTGCGCTGTATTGGCTGTTAGCGCCAGCCGGATTATTGTACGCGCTTTACGGCCCCACTCCAGTTACCACAAAACACCTAACGCAACTGTCAGGCTCTGACTCAATTAACTATGTGCCAACGCACGATAAACGGATTATCTAAATGAACGTAATTATAAAAGGCTGCGTTGAGTCGCTCGATCAAATGATCGAATTTATTGATGGGCTAAGCGATGACTGTTATCAGCAATCACCTGCTCCGCTGTTTGATAGTTCAATCGGCCAACACTTGCGCCATATTCTTGACCTGTATATGGCACTGATAAATCCAACTCAAGCCCATACCATTGATTACGATATTCGTCGCCGAGGTCTGGCCTTAGAAAGGGTCAAAATTGAAGGGATTAATGAACTGCAATTGATCCGAAATAGGTTATTACAACTCGATGTCAGCACTTTAGGTCAATCACTGAGCATACGCGGCGAAGTGTCGATTTACAGTGTGCAAAGTGTGCAATGTTATTCATCGTTAAGCCGAGAACTGTGCTTTGCCTCGAGCCACCTAACGCATCATTTAGCGTTAATGGCGGCTATTGCAAAATATTTAGGCCAATCAGTCACAACGGGGTTAGGCACCGCGCCATCCACAGCCAGCTTTTTACGCAGTCAACAGCAAGCACCGTGCGTCCAATAAGTGGGCAGAGATTGCAATAGCGATGACATGCAGTTAAATCGTGCACGCACGTCAAGTTATAACACGAAAATCAGGCCATACTCGCATGTCGATCGTTCTTAACCGACACGATAGCAAGGTCTCCTTGTGAAATTTGGCCGATGTTAACGATATATTTTCACAAGGGGAACGCAAGGAGAATTACTCGCCACCATTGAGAGTTAGTTTGGCCGGGTCTAATAATTGTTGCAGTTTATCGCGAGAAAGTTCGGTATGTTCTAATGCAACATCAATAATCGCGCGTTGTTCTTTATACGCAATTTTAGCTATTTTTGACGCTTTCTCGTAACCAATAATCGAATTAAGCGCCGTTACCAAAATTGGGTTTTTATACAAGGCTTGTTTAATATTGTCGCTGTTGACTTCAAACGTTGCAATTGCTTTGTCTGCTAGTAATTGCGAGCTGTTAGTCAATAGTTCAATGCTGCTCAGTAAGTTATTACTTATCATCGGCAGCATCACATTAAGTTCAAAGTTACCCGATTGGCCGCCGATAGTAATAGCAGCATCATTACCTATTACTTGCGCCGCAGCCATTGCGGTAGCTTCTGGAATAACCGGGTTTACTTTGCCGGGCATAATCGACGACCCCGGTTGCAAGGCTTCTAGTGCTATTTCACCTAACCCAGATAATGGCCCAGAGTTCATCCAACGTAAATCATTGGCTATTTTCATCAGCGAAACAGCCGTTGTTTTCAATTGGCCCGACAGCGCCACAGCAGTATCTTGGGAGCCAATAAGTGCAAAGAAGTTTTCACTGGCTATGAAATTAACCTCGGTAATAATAGATAACTTTTGATTAAATAAGTGGGCAAATTCTGGGTGAGCATTAATGCCGGTGCCAACAGCTGTGCCGCCTTGCGCTAACGTTTGAATAACCGGTTGTAGCGCTTGCAAGTTCGCAATGTTTTGCTTAATTTGACTGCTCCAACTATATAAACTTTGACTCATTCTGACTGGCATTGCGTCCATTAAATGCGTACGGCCAGTTTTAATATGATGGTCAATAGATTTGGCCTTAATATCAATTACCGCGGTCAGGTGTTTAAGGGCTGGCAACAATTGATGTTGCAGCTCTAACGCCGCACTGACATGAATGGTACTTGGGATAACATCATTACTACTTTGACCGTAATTTACATGATCATTAGGGCTGATCGTTAAGCCACTGTCTTGTGAAGCTATGTGTGAAATAACCTCGTTAGCATTCATATTAGTACTGGTGCCCGAGCCAGTTTGAAATACATCAACTGGGAAGTGAGTCATCATGTTTGGATCTTTAAGCAACTTGGCTATCGCCGCGACTATTGCATCGGCAATTTCAGGCGATATCACCGCTAATTCTTTGTTGGCATTAGCGGCAGCCATTTTTATTTTTAATAGCGCGCTAATGAAACTCTTGGGCATTACTTGACCGCTGATCGGGAAGTTATTAATCGCCCGCTGGGTTTGAGCACCGTAAAGTGCGTTAACCGGCACTTGCAGTTCGCCCATGCTATCTTGTTCGATTCTAAAATTGGTCATTAGCTTCATACCTTGCAAAGTAGCTAACCAGTTGGGTTAGCCTGTAATATTAAAATGGTGTTTGAGTAAATGCCGTATTTAACTGCTGGTTTACCGCGATATACAAATCGCGAATTTTCGAACCATGGGCATACTCGTTACTGATTTTTTTTAGCGACAATAGCGGCCGATGCACACATTCAAAACACATCCGGCGCCAGTGAGCTGGCACCTTAGGATCCTCGATGGTCGTTAGCAATAAGTGCAGTTGGCTGAGGTAAAGTTGCCATTGTTTATCGATAGGCAAGGTAGTTGATATTTGCTCGCCGAGCGTAAAATAGGCAACAAAGGCATCACTTCGTTCAGGATGTAATGCCTTTCTAATGACAGTACCTAGCTCGTGCCATAGTTTAATTTCATGTGTGACGTCGGTCATGTCATAGTGCTCCTGAATAATAGAGAGTATTGGAAATAACATTGCATCGTAATGATAACCATTATCATATAGGACTTTTAAACTGATAAACAGTTATTCTGAAAAAATACTCTTTATCCCGATTGACCAAAAAAGAGTTCCATTTTATAACGCGCATAAACTGGCATCTATTTCGGTAAACGGCTTTGTTTAGGTATTGCTTTTTTTAGGTATTGTATTGGCTTGAGTATATACTGTAGCGATGTCTGTATTTGAATTCTGGATTGCCCGGTCATAAATTGCTCGGTCATAAATAGACCAACCGCTAAAAGCTCTGTAGCAAACTGACCGGAGTCGCCACACAACACAATGACCACCCCATCGTATATGGGCTTATGGAACAACATGAATCAAAAAAATAACACCAGTAACCAGCAAACTATCTTCTGGCACGATTATGAAACCTGGGGAGCAGATACCCGGCGCGACCGCCCTGCCCAATTTGCCGGGATCCGTACCGATCTTGATTTAAATATTATCGACGACCCGGTCGAAATATACTGCCAACTCGCCAATGACTATCTGCCGCAGCCACAAGCCTGTTTCATTACTGGCTTAACCCCACAAAAAGTAAACCGACTCGGCATACCAGAAGCCCATTTTATTGAAAAAATAAATGATATTTTTTCAGTGCCTAACACCGTCGTCGCCGGATATAACAGTATTCGGTTCGATGATGAAATTACTCGTCAGTCGCTGTATCGAAACTTTTTAGATCCCTACGCCCGAGAATGGCAAAATGGTTGCTCACGCTGGGATATTATTGATTTAGTCCGTGCCTGTTATGCGCTGCGCCCTGAAGGCATTAACTGGCCAGAAAATGATGACGGTATTGTTAGTTTCCGGCTTGAGTTGCTCACTAAGGCCAATAATATCAAACACGAAGGTGCCCACGACGCAGTTTCAGATGTAATAGCGACAATTGAATTGGCCAAACTTATCAAACAGAAACAGCCAAAGCTATACCAATTTATTTTCGATTTACGCCGTAAACAACAAGTCTCAAAGTATTTAGATTTGGTCAATCTGACTCCCTTGGTTCATGTCACATCAAAGATCCCGGCAAGCCAAGGCTGTTGTACCTATATTACGCCTTTGGCTTATCACCCAAGCAACAAAAACGCGATCGTCTGTATTAACCTTAATATGGATTTAACCCCATTATTAGAGCTGGATGCGGCGCAACTTGCACAGCGGATGTATACTAAACGCAGCGAGCTTGGTGATGATTTACCGGTGCCAATAAAACTGATTCATATTAATAAATGTCCCGTTATTGCACCGGCAAAAACCCTAACGCCCGAGGCGGCAGATCGACACGGGATTGACCGCGCACTGTGCCGTAAAAATCTTGATTTATTAAAACAGCAACCACAATTACGTGAAAAAGTAGCGGCCGTATTTGAGATAGAGAGCGATCGCGCACCAGAAACCGATCCAGATTTAATGCTCTATAGTGGTGGCTTTTTTAGTGGATCCGACAAAGCTGCGATTGAGCGTATTAGCCAAACTGAGCCAGAACAATTGGCGAGCCTTGAGTTGCAATTTGACGATCCGCGACTAAAAGAAATGTTGTTTAGGTTTCGTGCCAGAAACTTCCCGCTGACCTTGTCAGTAGACGAGCACCAACAATGGAATGACTATCGTCGCAATGTACTTGACGGCGAAAGTTACGGTTTATTGCTTGAGAGCTTAGCAATTGAAAACCCAAATGATCAACGCAAGTTATCAATTTTAAAAGCGTTATTTGAATACGGCGCTAGTTTATAACTAGTTTTAAAAGCGTTAACACGCAATTTTAACGCAGACTTAGCCACTAAGCCTGCTGCTACACCACGGTTATGATGTTGCATTGCAAATTGCAATATCATCACCGTACCAATACCAACCTGAGTGAAATTCCACGACCAAAATATTAATTACCTATTGTTTTTAAACATAAATATTAACAAGTGACGCCGATGGCATGATGTTTGATTAACTATATTTAAACATAGGGAGCATAGTCATGACAGGATCAACACACACCTTCAGTAATTATTACGTCAAGCGTTACGGCACCATATTAAATATTTTCTGCTTTATCGGTCTAGTTTTTATCAGTAATTCTAGCAATGGCGCTCCATTTACTAACTGCCCAAGCAAGGCCTTTTTATTTCAAGGCAACCCTGTATCAACTTATGGGATCAATCTGGTGACAGGCAACTATACCTTGCTTGAAGATGACCCCGGTATAAACGCAAACATCAATGGTTTAGGCTTCAATGAGCAAGACAAGTATCTTTATGGCTATAATACCAGCCACTTTGAAATGGTGCGAATGGGCAGCGACTTTCAGGTGCAAACACTTAATTTAACGGGTTTGCCTGCTAACAAAACTTTTTATGTCGGTGATGTCGCTCAGCATTATTATTATTTATATCGTCGTAATGTTGGGTTTTATAAGGTTGATCTCTCACCTTTAGACCAAGACGCTAACGCCTCGTTAACCGCACAACTCATCACGAGTAATACCGCCGTCGGTTTAACTGATTTTGCTTTTCATCCGAACAGTAAAAAATTATTTGGGGTCGATAATGCCAGTGGTATTTTATACCAATTCGATCCCGACTCCGGTGTAACACTAGAGATGGGCAATACCGGACAAACCGGTACTTTTGGTGCGATGTATTTTGACGTAAATGGTTATTTTTACCTTTCACGTAATCAAGACGGCCAAATTTATCGGATTAATCTGTCCAGCTTAACCGCTAGCACAACTGACACTCAATTAATCAATCTGGACGTTACTGCAGTAAAATTTGCCGATGGTCCCAGCTCTAGTCAAAATGACGGCGCCCGGTGTGCTAGTGCCCCACTGATTGATGAAGACACCCCATCGACGATAGATTTTGGCGACGCACCAGCCAGCTATGGCACAACCTTAGCCGATAATGGCGCTCGCCATTTAATAAACTCTGCAATATTTTTAGGCTTAAACCAACCCGATGGTGATTATGATGGCTATGGGGGCAATGAGTCGGATGACAATACCTTGGTCAACTCAACAAGTTATGACGATGAAGACGGCGTTAATTTTGTTACCGCACTCGAAGCAGGCCTCGACAGTGTAGTCAGTGTTTATGCGTCGGGTTCAGGGGTACTAAGTGCATGGTTTGACTGGAATCGAGACGGTGATTTTAGCGATGCCAACGAGCAAGGCATCATCGATGTCGTGTTAACCCCCGGTCTTAATGTAGTGGCTATTCGAGTGCCACCTGACGCCGCTGTTGGTTCAAGCTGGAGTCGCTTTCGTTTTAGTGAGCAAACAAGCCTGAGTTATAGCGGCGGCAGTACTAGCGGCGAAGTCGAAGACCACCCGATCAATATTTCTGCAACTGACCTAAGTTATCGCTACTACCCAGCACAAAATGGTTGGGTTACTTTGGCTTATGAAGACAAATGGCCAGAAAGTGAAGATTACGATATGAATGATGTGGTGTTGCATTACCGCACAATTGAGGTCATTAAGGATAACATGATTGTTAGAATAGACATCGAAGGCGAGTTACAGGCATTAGGGGGTTATCATCACAGCGGTTTTGCCGTTCAGCTAGAAAATATTGATGAAAGGAACGTTAACAGCCAAACATTGCGTTTAATGCACAACAATGTGAAACAGCAATTTAGTGGGGTTAACGGTGCTACTGAGTATGAGATCCTTGAAAGTGGTAACGAACATGCCGTCGTGGTTGTTAGCCAAGACTTGTGGAAGCACGTCACAAGTGTTTGCATCCATTACCGCAGTGAACCCGGCTGTTCTCAATCGGCGGTATTTACTTTTGAGCTCAGCATCCCGTTAATTAATCCGATAGCACTAAGTGAGACGCCAGCGGCGCCGTATGATCCCTTTATCTTTGGCACAGAAGGTCTTTACCATGGCGAGATATTTGGTACTCACCCGGGGCGCAGTTTAGAAATTCACTTAGCTGACCACGCGCCAACGACAAAATTTAATACGGCCTTTTTAGGCTTAGCTGACGATACCAGCGATCCGGGAACTGGCCGCTATTTCAGAACCAGTAATAATCTGCCTTGGGCATTAGAAATAAACGATGCCTGGCACTGGCCCAGTGAACGAAAACCCTTGCTTACCGCATACCCAAAATTTGCCGAGTTTGTGCAATCACACGGCTCACAATATAGCGATTGGTTTCAACTCAATCAGGCTATTAACCAGCACCTATTTGAATAATATCGACTAGCGGGAGCCTATACCATGACTAAGCAACATCAACCTAGATCAACATTGTTTTTTATAATTGCTGGCTTAACGACATTGAGCTTAATTAGCTGTGGCGGCTCGGACGACAGCGCTGCTAATTCTAGCAGCGCTGAGCAGTCTGCCGATGCTGTGCTAGACATTAATCAATTAGTTGCCGCCAATGATTTCTCTTTCACGACAAAAAGCACCATTGAGGTTGAAATTGATCTTGCGCAATACAGCGATCAGCGTGCCTACCTCAATATATATCGCAGTTACCAATTACTCGATTCGGGACAATATTATCCCGATCCGGCAAGTAGGATCCTCGCAAGTGCGCTAACCGATGGTAAAATTAACCATTCATTTATTGGTTTACAACAGCAAGGTGAGTATTTAATTGAAATCTGGCGCTATGATGGTCAACAGCCCCATCAGCAGACTGTTACGGTCGTAGATAATCGGCTAACTATGCAGTAATTGACTCAACAGTAAGACAGGGTAACCCCATCAGAGGGCGCTTTATTAAACACCAACACTTTAAATCAATTGTGACCCTAGCTACATTTAAGATGAACTGAACTAATGGAGTGACTACTAAGGAAATAAAACAGATATATAGCCGTGCAAAACCTAAGCTACACGCGAGTAGCTTGCTCGATAATCCTGAGAGTTAGCCAATTTCATGATAATATTATTCGTAGGTGGTAGCATTTGAACGCTGAAAAACACCAAAACAGTGCAACTAACAATCGATTTGCATCAAAAATTGTCATTCGTTGCAAAACAATGATTAATCACTAGCTTCGGGCTGTGTTAGCGATTATTCTCAGCTAAAAAATATTATTATAATTTAAGGTTAAATGATGAAGCTCGATTTTTCTCAAATGCAAGAAAACATTGATCAGGCCGTGACACTGCTTAAAGCAATGGCCAATAATCATCGCTTGATGATTTTGTGTATGTTATTGGATAAAGAGTTATCGGTCTCGCAACTTAATGAGTTAATCCCTGTGGCACAATCATCGCTATCACAACACTTAGCTTGGTTACGCCGCGAAGGCTTTGTTACTACTCGGCGCGATTCACAAACAATTTATTATTCATTAGATAGCGCTGAAGTCACCGCTATTATTAAGGCATTGCATCATCAATATTGCGATGCTGACACTGGCGAAATAGCACATAAATAACCGGTTAAGATCGGTCGTGGTTAGGCTGTCATTTTTTTGCTAAGCCGACAGCCTGAGCCAATTATTTTTTAGGGTTATTACAATCGAATTTTTGTAACCGTGCATGCAAACTCGAGGTGTCCCAGCGATTACCGCCAATGCCCTGCACTTCACTGTAAAACTGATCGACTAAGGCAGTGACCGGTAATTTAGCCTGGTTACGACGCGCTTCATCGAGCGTAATGGCTAAATCTTTACGCATCCAATCCACAGCAAAGCCAAATTCATAGCTATTATCAATCATTGCCTGATGGCGGTTGTCCATTTGCCACGATTGCGCAGCGCCTTTAGAAATGACATCAATCACCTTATTAACATCGAGATCGGCACATTTAGCAAAATGAACGGCTTCAGCAAGCCCTTGCACCACACCCGCGATACAAATTTGATTGACCATCTTAGCCAACTGACCACTGCCAACTTCGCCGATCCGCTCGGCACAACGGGCGTATGCGCCAATAATTGGCTTAACGCGTTGAAAAACGCTATGTTCACCACCAATCATAATAGTTAACACCCCATTTTCGGCCCCAGCTTGACCACCAGAAACCGGTGCGTCAAGGAAATCTACACCCTGCTGCGCACAAACTAACGCCAGTTCACGCGCAACATCGGCCGATGCCGTTGTATGATCAACCAAAATACTGCCTTGGACCATGCCGGCAAGCGCGCCAGATTCGCCCAGCACTACTGAACGTAAATCGTCGTCATTGCCGACACAAACAAACACCACTTCAGCATCTGCGGCAGCATCACATGGCGTTTTACCCACCCGGCCTTGATATTGAATTCGCCACTGTTCCGCTTTACTGCCCGTGCGGTTGTAGACACAAACGTCATGACCCGCTTGTTTAAGATAGCCGGCCATTGGATATCCCATGACCCCTAAACCAATAAATGCAATTTTCATCATGTTTCCCTCGTCATCAATAAATAATTATTAGCACCAAGCAGTGCTTAGTGCTAATGGCCATGAGTTATCCGAATAAGCTACCTAACTTGCCTTTAAGCTTGTCTCCAAGTTTATCTCCGAGCTTGCCTTCAAGTTTTTCTTTAAGTTTGTCTTTCGCTTTTTGTTTTAATTTTTTCTTTTCGGCATCGAGTTTAGATTTAAGCGCCCCACTGGTGTCTAACCCGAACTTGGGCTTAGCAAAGGTACCTGTCACTTTCAATGGAATATTTAAGCCAGATAATTGATCATCAGTCGCGCCACCTTGACCTTTCAGCGAGCCGACAACAGTGACACCAAGTTTATAATTAATGGTTTCTTTAATAATGTTTGCTGTGCCAGCACCTTTTAAGCGTAATAACGGCGACAACATCGTTAAACGGGTATTGTTAAATACACCTTTGTTGATTTTAAAGGTACCGGTTAACGAAGAAAAATCAGTCTTTTGTTCGTCAGCCTGATTACTGTCAGACTTACCAGTAAGAGTCGCTTTGGCCGACCGAATTTTTTGCGCAATATTAATCCCATATAACGCGCCATCGCTAATGCTAAACTCACCGGCAGCCACTAGACCTGTTTTTAGTTTATTTGGAGATAATCCAGCGCCTTGTGCCGTCAGATTAAGTGCCGTTACCCCACTAACAATTTCCAATTGCGCCATATCTTTCATCAAAGGCAAAATTTGAATGCCTGATATTTTTTTAGTCACCTTATATTTATTACGGCCGTTGGCGTGGTCAACTAATGCGGTGACCTTAATTTGACCCTGATACAAATTAGCCGTCAATGGCGACAGTTGCGCTTTACCATTGGCAACAATAATCTTGCTGGTTATTTTATTTAGCGTTAAGCCCGAAGCTTTAAGACCGGCTAAAGCGAATGTGCCTTTAACATCAAGACCTAATAATGCACTAAGATCTGGTTCAGCATTGCCAGCATCACCCGTGTTGGTATTGCTGGTCGATGTATCGTCAGCAGTTGTAGCTGATTCGTCACCAAGGTAAGGTTGCAGATCCCAAACATTACCCACTAAGTCAAAGCGTATCTTAGTTGTTTTTGCTGGTACAACACTGGCCCAACCGGCTAATTCAAGTTGGTCAAGTTTAAACTCTAGCTCAGATAATTTTGCCAAGCCGCTGGCCAAGGTATAACTAACATTAGCGTTTAATGCAGCAGATATCGCCTGATTAGGTAAGCTGGCACCACTAAAGTCGGCGTTAAGTTTCATGTTATTGAGTTTAACTATGCTGATTGCCTGATCAACAAGCAAACTAGCGTCTAAGCTCACTGTACCTGCCAACTGGTCAGCCAAAGCCAGTTCAATCAACATCGATAACTCGGTTGGTTGGCCAAGCACAAATTCGCCGAGCGTTAATTGTTTGATCGTCGCTAACGTTTGAGTCTTCGCAGCGAGATCTTGAATTTCAATCACGGCGTTAGTAATGGCTACGCCGCCAAGACTCAATTGTTTAGGGCCGCTAGGGTCAGTTTCGTTATCCGTTGGTTGAACACTAGACTCGGTTTGTGCTGATTTAGCCGACATGCCGTCTAAGTTTGTGCGCCCATTAACCTTGGTGATCATATTAAGACGAAAACCGTCGAGCGTAACCAAGCCGATCTTGATTTGGCCAGACAATAAAGGTAGCAACTCAAGCGCGACTGACACTTGTTTAATTTCGAGTAAATTATCGCGATTAAAACCTTGGGGGTTCTGGAGATAAACTTCACTGGTTGTCACTCCCAGCGTAGGAAAGATACTCCAGCCAATATTACCATTTAATAACAAGTCACGATTAACAGCTTGCTTTACTTGCGCTTGTATTTGCGGTTTATATTCATTTGGGTCAACCACCATTACCACGGCGACGACAGCGAGAATTAACAGCACCACGAATGCCGCTAATACCTTAAAAAATGTTTTCATTCCAGATCCCTTTAAACGTTGATTTAACGATAAAATTGTAAACTATTATGCAAAGTAATAATCTAAAAATAGCATTTAATTTTAACGGTTCACATTTGATTAGTCGTACTAATATAGTGCTGTGTCTCCAAATACACTAAGACATGCAAAGTTAGACGCCTAAAAATAGCAATGTTGGCACAATATTAACAATGCTTTCACCGACATTTAAGCCACTTACAACACCAGTTAATCCCGCGCGCTCTAATTTGTTCTCTTCAATCAAAACCAATATGCATTTGATATAACAATATTAAATAAAACTAGTCTTAAAAAGACTATTAATATATTCTACGAGTAGAATGTAAATTCCATTCTTTAGTAGGTTACTGTGACAGGACGTTGTTTCACCTACCCGTCGCTACCCCCCTCTTATTATTGGATAAACTATGTCTGGCAATGTTGCACAAGATTTCGAAACCCTGCGCGAAGAAATTTCCTCTCGCTATAACACGCTTAGTCAAAGACTTCAGGTCATCGCTAGATTTTCGCTTGAACACCCGACCGATATGGCAATTGAAACGGTCGCAGTGATCTCTAAACGCGCAGAAGTTCAGCCGTCTTCACTGATCCGTTTTGCAAAAATATTTGGATATTCGGGCTTTAGTGAAATGCAAAAGGCCTTTCAATCGCGAGTAGTCGAACGTTCAGCCAGTTATAAAGAGCGGCTGAGAACGGTTGATAACGGTGCAATAAGTGATACTAACGCCCATCATTCGCTGTTGCAGCAATATTGCCAGTCAAATATAATTTCGTTGCAAGAGCTAGAAAAAAATATCACTCCACAAAGTCTAGAGCAAGCTATCGAGTTGCTCCAGGGTGCGGATAATATTTATATCATGGCGCAACGTCGTTCATTTGCGGTCGCAAACTATCTCAATTATGCATTAAATCATGCTAACTACCGGACTCATCTGCTCAGTAGTACCGGGGGCATGCTGTTTGAAGTCGCCAATAACATGCGGGCTAACGATGTTTTGATTGCAATCTCATTCCCGCCTTATTCACCAGAAACGGTCAAAGTAGTGGAAAATGCGAGAAAAATGAATGTACCCGTGATAGTCATTTCAGACAGTAAACTTAGCCCAATCGCAACAGGCGCTAAGATTTACTTTGAAGTACTTGATGCCGAGGTTCATAGTTTCCGCTCGTTAACATCATCGATGTGTATCGCACAGACACTCACCACGCTAATGGCACTGCAAAGCAAAGATGATTGAACTGATGTTTTTGTTTTAAAACGATGTAAATTACCTAGAGATTAGTGGCGTAAATTACGCCACTAATCATGGGATTATCAGCACTAAATCTCTAAAATTCTGACGTCTCTAATACCATTGCTATGCTAGGGCTGTGATCTTAAGGTAAGTCGGCTAGATTATTTGTGTTCAACTTTTTCTTTATCTTGAACATTTCCCTGCACTTTCTCTTGAACACTGTCTTGCCCCTTTATAATATCTCTTGTCTACAAAATAGCTGATACTAGCAAGTAGGCATGTGCTCATTTTGTACGAATCGTGCCCCTAAACATTAGATGATTTACGCTTTGCTTTCGACAAAATGAGTACCTCAGATTCACTAACGAATACTCAGGGCTTGCCTACAGTGCTCTTTATATTGCCTTCGAAGGATCTGAAAAGACATGCCTCAATCACTTAATATTGGAGGTTTTATGGCTTCTCATCTAGAAACAAATCAATACAGTGCTTTTGTCGGTATAGATTGGGCGAATGATAAACATGATATTTGTTTACAAGATCCGATCAATAACAAGCGAGAGTTTTCTATTATAAAGCATAATGTTGAAGATATTGAAACATGGGCTCTTACCTGAAAAAACGCTTTGGTGGTTTAATCGCAGTTGCTGTGGAGCTAACAAAAGGGCCAATCATCTATGCTCTACAACGGTATGAATTTTTGGTTATTGTACCGATAAATCCTACGACTTTATCTAAATATCGAAGCGCTTTTAAGCCTAGTAAAGCCAAGGACGATCCGACCGACGCCGAGATTGCTCTTGAATTAATGCTCAGATATCCAGAAATATTTACTCCATTAAAAATCCAGAGTTTAAATATACGAAAACTAATGTACCTCGTTGAAAAGAGAAAGAAATTAGTTAACGACAAACAACGTTTCGTTAATCAAATTATCAATAATTTAAAGCAGTATTATCCGCAAGCAATCGACTGGTTTCCTAAAAAGGAGACTAATATTTTTTGTAACTTTATATCGCGATGGCCAACCCTTCAACAAGCACAAAAAGCTCGTAGAGCGACGTTAAAATCCTTTTTTAATGACAACCATATCCGTAGCCATAATAAAGTTAAAGAGCGCATCAATGAGGTTAAAAGCGCATTACCATTAACCGATGATGAAGCTGTAATTGAGACACATTCCATGATTGTTTTGGCTTTAGTGGAAATAATTTCCATTCTAATGAAACACATAAAATGTTTTGATAAAAAGATTGCAGAGTTAATGAAAATATTACCAGATGCTAATTTGTTTGAAAATTTACCTGGGGCAGGTGTTTGCTATGCTGCGCGTTTACTCGTAGCCTTTGGTGAACAACGGGATCGATTTTCTTCTGCTAACGAGGTACAGCAATACTCTGGTATTGCACCAGTCACAGAACGCAGCGGCAATAAATGTTGGGTTCACTGGCGTTGGCAATGCTCAAAATTTTTACGTCAAACCTTTGTTGAATGGGCAGCCCATTCAATTTACAGTTCTTATTGGGCCAACATTTTTTATCAAAAAAAACGCGAATCAGGCTCCTCACATCAGGCTGCAGTAAGGGCTTTAGCGTTCAAATGGATCAGGATAGTTTACCGATGCTGGAAAGACCGAAAACCCTATGATGAAGTGAAATACCTCAACGCATTAAAAAAGCGTGGTTCACCTTTATTGAGTTGATTCAATCCTCAGGGCGTGAAGCGTTAACTTGGTCTTGATCAATGCCATCTCTAAAGAATGACCAGTAACAATATATCGCAAATCCTCCGCTAATCATTCCCCAAAATGATTCGTCATTTAACCATTCAAACACTGACCATAGCAGACAAAATGCGGTTACTGCGATTCGGCGCCATAACGGTTCAAAAAATATAATATCTTGTTGTTTCATCAGTTATTCTCTTTAAGCTTGAGCTTATACTTTAATCGTGAAATATATTATACCAATTGGTATTACTAATAATCAGGATAGATTGGTGTTTTTTTCTTATCTTGGTAAACGAGTTCCCACCACAAGTCACTGTATATCGTAGTAGCCGTTAGCGCTCGTAATGAAAGTATTCTCTTTAACTAAAAAGGAGCAGTATTACTGCCCCTTTTTATCACAATCTAAACCAGCTGCGCTAATTATGCACCTTTACCTCTTTTGCTTTGGCGATGTTGATCAACAACTACCGCTAAGACAATAATCGCGCCCTTAATGATGTCTTGATAATAGGCATCAATTCGTAAAAAGGTGAATCCTGATAACATAATGCCCAAAATCAATGCTCCAATGACTGTACCCAGAATACTGCCTCGGCCACCAGATAACGATACACCACCAATTACAGCTGCCGCAATAGCGTCAAGCTCGTACATCATGCCCATACCTGCCTGGGCAGTCTTAATCCGAGCTATCGCTACCATTGCTGCCAAACCAGCAAGCAAACCAGCGATCATATAAACTTTGATTAAATGAGCGCCAATATTAATACCAGAGACCTTGGCCGCTTGTGGGTTAGAGCCTATTGCATAGGTAAATTTACCAAAGCGGGTATAACGCATCACAATATGAAAGACGACCGCAACAACAAGAAAAATAACCACTGGCGCCCACCGGTTCATACCATTGCCAATCATCGCAAAACTTTCAGTAAAACCAGAAACCGGGCTACCATCAGTATACCAGCGCGCGACACCACGAGCCGATAGCATCATGCCCAATGTTGCTATAAATGGTGGAATATTAGTGCGAGCGATAAACCAACCGTTAATAAATCCAGCCGCCGTGCCAACAACCAAACCAACAATTAATGGAACAACGAAAGGTAAATCAACCAATGCTGGACTAATAATCTTAGGCCAATTAGCGTCTTGTGCAAAAGTCGCAGCAATCATCGCACTCATCGCGACCACAGAGCCAGACGACAAATCGATACCGCCAGTAATTATGACCTGAGTTACCCCAACAGCGATAATACCAATGATTGAAACCTGGAGAATAATAATTTGCAGTCTGCTGGTATTAGCAAGGAAACTTTGACCAACGATAAACCAGCCTAATAGTTCAAATAATGCTGCGATGCCTACTAATACTAATAAGATGTTAACTTCAGGTGGGTAACGTTTTTTTCTGACCGCTGCTTGGTCCGGTAGATCGGGAGCTATGGTTAAATTTTCCGTATTTATAGTCATTATAATTCATCTCAAAGTTGGATTTATCAGCACACAAGTGCTTTTAAACCACATCAATATTAAGGCCAATTAGTCTTGTAGCTAACTTAGCCAATTTATTTTTCTAATATTATTTTTATAATCGTCGTGATAACACAGCGATTGGTTACTACTGGGCTGCCAAGTCCATCACTTTTTGTGGTGTGGCATCTGCGCGATCAAGAATTCCGGTCATATGACCGTCATGCATAACCATAACGCGGTCACTCATTCCCAGCACTTCAGGCAGTTCTGAAGAAATCATAATCACGGCAACGCCTTTATGGGCTAATTGAGTAATTAAACCGTGAATTTCAGCTTTGGCACCCACATCAATGCCGCGGGTTGGCTCGTCAAGAATAAGGATCCTTGGGTTGGTCAGTAACCAACGCGCAATCAAAACTTTTTGTTGATTACCACCGGACAAATTTTCGATGCATTCCCACATATTAGGCGTTTTAACCCGTAGGGTTTTGCACAGCTGTTCGCACATTTCTTCAAGTTCTTTTTCTTTAACAAAACCAGCCCCTGTCACATAGTTATCGTGAATGGCAGCAAGTTGAGCATTTTCCTGAATATTAAGTGCTAAAAAGCAGCCTGTTTCCTTACGATCTTCAGTCAAAAATGCCATACCAAGCGCAATGGCGTCATGAGAGGCAGTAATATTGACCTGCTCGCCGGCAATTTCTATCGTGCCTGAGGTAGCCTGAGTAACACCAAAAATTGTTTCAGCAACATTAGAGCGACCCGAACCAACTAATCCCGCGATACCAAATATTTCCCCAGCACGGACATCGAAGCTAATATCATGAAACTTGCCTTCTAATGACAAATTTTTAACCGAGATTAACGTATCCCCCAGCTCAACCTCTTCTTTAGGGAACATTTGGGTTATTTCACGACCCACCATCATTTTAATGATTTCATCTCGGGTTACCTCTGATGAAGCGTAAGTCCCTATGTAATGACCGTCACGAAACACTGAGAATTCATCAGCTATTTCGTATAGTTCATCCATCTTATGCGTAATGTAGATTATGCCGATGCCTTGTTGGCGAAGATCGCGGATTATTTCAAATAAATGGCCAACTTCAGCTTCTGTAATGGCCGACGTTGGTTCATCCATAATCAAAACGTCAGCATTAAAAGACACCGCTTTGGCAATTTCGACCATTTGTCGATTGGCAACTGAGAGCTCACAGATTTCAGCATCAGGATCTAGCTTAATATTAAGCAGTTGAAATAAATCAACCGTTTGTTGACGCATCACAGCATGATCGATTAGCCCAAAGCGGTTAACGGGCTCGCGGCGGATCCAAATATTTTCGGCCACGGTCATTGAGTTCATTAGTAATAATTCTTGATGAATCATCGCGACACCCGCATTTTGAGCGTCCAGTGGCGTCAACATAGTAACCGTTTCACCCCGCAGTTTTATTTCGCCGGCATCAGGTTGATAGATTCCGGCGATTACTTTCATCAAAGTAGATTTTCCGGCACCATTTTCGCCCATAAGCGCATGTACGGTGCCAGGGCGTACTTTCAAACAGATATCATCTAAAGCCACCACCCCCGGAAATTCCTTGCGTGCATTGACAATTTCAAGCACATACTCATAGGGCTTATCTGTATTTTTTGACATCGCTTGCACTTCCGATCCGCTAATCATGATGTAACCTCCCATTTAAGCGTTAATAAATTAAGATTCTATTTCACTTCAAATTACTGTAAAAATTACAGGAATCATTAATCCGAAGCGCTTAAAACTTTTTTGTTTAACCTTTGATCTTGAATAACTTTAATTTCTTAAGCTTGAAAATGTCATTTACATACGTGCTAACATTAATAGCTGCTAAATTGAGAATTATTCAGCCATCATAAAACCTGTAACAAAATTAGAATAATTGTCTATTACGCTCAGTTCTTTATCCTAAAAAATGAGTATTGACGGACCCTAAATTAGTTAATGAAGCCAAACCCCGTGCTGGCGATTTGATTTATCGAGCTAGCTGTCACGAACTTACTAAAATTGCAGCTAATCCTAGCTACTTTCCTGTATCTGCCAACTCGACATGGAATTTTACTTCCAAATAAACCTCAAATGGAATTATAATTCCACTCTGTACTTTATAAAGCTCTTTGTCAACCACTTTTGCAGCCACAAACAGGGACAAAAAGGTGAGGTAGTTCTCATAAATCAAACTTTTATCTTAGTTTATCAAGCGCAAGTGAAACAAAATAGCCATTTAAACAACACTAATAACCTTTCTTTGTAATTAGAGCTTGTTAAAGCTCCTTTTGTTGGTATTTCATAGGCTAATCACAGCTTTACAGTCAAAGCTTGGCAGTACTATCTAACTTAATAGTGGTCACGTAACAGTTCACAACCGAATATATAAAGTCAGACTAAATATTCAATCAACTTATAAATGGAAAATTTATTCCATATGCGTCATTATATAAACATATATTCCACTTTCATTCCAAAAAATATCCATCAGCAATAAAAAAGCAGTGCTATTTGTTTAACAGAACAACAAATAGTGCTCAATGTGATGCCACTAATACCTAAATAAAACAACTTAAGCGTCGGCCCGAATAAACCGTAAGCAAACGAGTTATTAACAGGACCAGAATTACAGAACAGGTTCAGTACGAAGTTTATTAAAAATAACCTTAAATATGGGAAATCTACATGGATACAATTAATCAAATTATTGCCAGAGAAATATTAGATTCACGTGGTAATCCGACCGTTCAAGCCGACGTATTGCTCAAGTCTGGCATTATGGGGACGGCTTGCGCGCCATCAGGTGCATCCACAGGCTCTCGAGAAGCGCTAGAACTTCGAGATGGCGATGCTTCACGCTATAATGGCAAAGGTGTATTAAATGCAGTAGCATTCATCAATGGCATCATAAATGCAAAACTGCAAGGCATGGATCCTTTAAATCAACAAGCTATCGATCAAACGATGATTGAACTTGATGGCACCGATAATAAAGCGACGTTAGGGGCCAATGCCATTATTGCGGTATCACTGGCCGTTGCCAAAGCGGCCGCATTAACCACCGAACTGCCGCTTTATCAACATCTGGCCAATCTATACGGCAACGATAATCAACTATCCCTGCCCTTACCCATGATGAATATCATCAACGGTGGCGAGCATGCCGACAACAACATCGATATTCAAGAGTTTATGATTCAACCGGTCGGTGCGACCAGCTTTAACGAAGCACTGCGCATGGGTGCCGAGGTATTTCATCAGTTAAGAAATGTGCTTAGAACTCGAGGATTAAACACCGCTGTGGGCGATGAAGGTGGCTTTGCACCAGATCTCGCATCGAACGAAGAGGCGCTGATTGTAATTAAAGCAGCCGTCGAGCAAGCGGGATATCAATTAGGCAAAGACTTTACGCTCGCATTAGATTGTGCCGCCAGCGAATTTTACCGCGACGGAAAATATGTGTTGGCAGGGGAAGGTAAAAGCTACGATTCAACCGCTTTTACTGACTATTTAGCTCAGCTGTGCGAAAAGTATCCTATTGTCTCGATTGAAGATGGCATGGATGAAAATGATTGGCAAGGATGGGATATTTTAACCCAAAAATTAGGTGATGAAATTCAGTTAGTCGGGGATGATCTTTTTGTCACCAACACAAAAATACTCAAACAAGGCATAGATCAAAACATAGCTAATAGCGTGTTAATTAAATTTAACCAAATTGGTACCTTAACCGAAACCTTTGCGGCGATCAGGATGGCGCAAGATGCAGGTTATGCGGTGATCATATCACACCGTTCAGGTGAAACTGAAGATACCACCATTGCAGATTTAGCCGTAGCAACGTGCGCGGGGCAAATTAAAACAGGTTCGTTATCCCGCTCCGATCGGGTCGCCAAATACAATCGTTTATTACGCATCGAGCAACAACTCGCCACTAATGCCATTTATCAAGGCCGTACCGAAATATTTGGCCAAAAGGAATATAGCTAATGCGACAGCGTTTAATTATTGGTAACTGGAAAATGAATGGCTGCTTGACCCAAAATAGCGCGCTGTTAAGTCAACTACTCAACGAAACGAGCAAGATGGAGCATGTCGATGTGGTGGTTTGTCCGCCTTTCACTTATTTAAGCCAAGTCAGTCAGCAATTGTCATCGAGCAAGATAAAAATTGGTGCTCAGAATGTATGTGCTGCTAAGGCGGGTGCATATACCGGAGAAATTTCAACCACTATGTTAACAGACTTAGAATGCAGCTATGTACTGGTCGGACATAGTGAACGTCGTAGCATCTTGTTAGAAGACAATGAACAAGTTGCCGCTAAGTTTAAAGCGGCGCTCGATGCTGGATTAATCCCCGTGTTATGTGTCGGCGAAACACTAGCGCAGTACGAGGCTGGTGCAACACAAGCTGTAGTATCAAGCCAAATACAGGTCATCATTGATCGCGTTGGTGCAGCTCGATTTGCCGATGCCGTCATTGCTTATGAGCCAGTTTGGGCTATCGGTACCGGCAAAACAGCCACCCCAGAACAAGCTCAGCAAGTGCACGCGCAAATCCGTGCCCAACTAGCCAAGCATAGTCCTGATATTGCCAACGGCTTGCAGATTCTATACGGGGGCAGTGTCAATGCCAACAACGCGCACGATTTGTTGTCTCAAAATGATATTGATGGTGGCTTAATTGGTGGCGCCTCGCTCAAAGCGGATGCCTTCTTGCAAATTTGCCAAGTGAGTTAATCTTAATACTGGATAAAGGTTTAACAGCACAAAACTCAACATGTTAGTCGGCTGTTATTAGGACACGGCTAGTATGACTGCTAGTTATTCTGGGATTAATTTAGCTAGGCGTAATGCTGTCGTATATTAGTGCTTGCGGATAAGGGCTCGCGTTTTTGCTATAAATGATCGACAAGTAAAAGAATCGAGTTTGAGTTAACATAAGCAAGATAAAACGGCAATGAAGGGGCACACGAGATACAGGGCTATTACTCTGTATCTCGTGGTATAAGCATTATTATAGATTTAGTTTCTATTTAGGTAACTTGTGTAATTACCTGGCGTGACAAGTTCAAACGGGATCCAAACCTTTTGGTCAACCGCTTTGCCCATTGCTAGCTTAATTGCAGCATCAACAGCACCAGAGCCTTGCCCAGCAGCGTCTTGGAATACAGTAACGTCAAGATCACCGGCTTTCATTGCCGCTAATGCATCAGCCGTCGCATCAACACCTGCAATAATCACATCATCCATGCTACGGCCAGTTGCTTTAATGGCCTGAATTGCGCCAATCGCCATTTCATCGTTGTTGGCGATAACAGCATCGAATTGCACGCCAGATGACAACCAGTTGGTCATGATATTGTTCGCTTCGGTCCGTTGCCATTTAGCACTTTCTTCACCAACAATTTTCATCCCAGAACATTCTGGTAATGCGATGACATCGTGAATATCTTTAGTACGTTGCAGGCCAGTTTGATCGGTTAAAGCGCCCATTAAGACTAAAATATTGCCTTTACCTTTTAGTAATCGACAGACTTCTTTAGTTTGCATTGTGCCCGAATCAACTTCATTAGACGCGATAAAGGCTTGGTTATCAGGTAGGAAATCGACATTGATTGGCTGACGATTTAAATAAACTAACGGAATATTAGCCGCTGCAGCGGATTCACTAATAGAAACAGTAGCATCAGTATCTACGGCGCTGACAATAATTGCATCGACCTCTGAGGCAACAAAGTTTTGGACTTGATTAAACTGAGTACCAACCTCGTTTTTACCGTCTTCTATCTGCAGCTCGATACCCGCTTCTTTAGCATATTGTGAAATGCCGGTTCGCAGTAATGTCATAAAATTATCATCAAAAGTAGCCATCGCTACACCAATTCTTAACTCTTCAGCCATTACTGGAGTGGTAGTTATTAATGTAGTAAGCAATGC
This sequence comes from Gammaproteobacteria bacterium, assembly GCA_013214945.1. Taxonomy (NCBI): domain Bacteria; kingdom Pseudomonadati; phylum Pseudomonadota; class Gammaproteobacteria; species Gammaproteobacteria bacterium. Next base: position 111,556 of record JABSRT010000008.1, on the reverse strand, counting down.
TGGGATCAATTTTTTCATGCTAGTCTTCCTCTATTTTGATTATTATTGAAAGTTAATTACATACCTAATATTCGTGCCATACTAAAAAATTTAGCGCCGACAACAGGTCATAAAACAATTTTTAATGCGTGGTGTATAAGCATACTACTGACTGTTTTACCGACCATAATTGAGGCCCTAACTTTATCTCTCACCATCAATATAGAATATAAAACCCAGAGAATCAACACATGGAATTAATATTCTGAATTAAATTTTATTGGCTTGTTTTTTGTTTGTTATATTCAACAAGCAGAAAAAATAGCGTAGTAGAATCAATAATTGATCCACATGTAGTCGGGTAATTCACGCCACAACAGCCTGTTAAGACTGACAAGTTAGCGCTAAATTTGAGCATTAATTGTGATGTAAGCAGGTAAAATAACAATGGCTTGGCGAAATGAGGTTAACAACAAGATTTAACAAAATGTTTTAACAAAATGTTTTAACAATGTGTTTTAAAAAAGTATTTTTAGAATGTATTTTTAGAGAGTATTTTAAGAGAGTATTTAAGATTTAGCATTTAGTGAACGTTCAAAAAGATCTTAGATTACAGCCACCTTACTCTCAGTAGCTTGTTGCTATGCATGGTGCTTTAATAGGCGCCAAGACGAGCTTAGCACCTAGGTTGTTTAACCAATAAATATCGCTAATTAGTTTTTATTCAAGTAGCTTTTGTAATTGCTTGGCGTAACAAGCTCAAACGGGATCCACACTTTTTGGTCAACCGCTTTACCCGTAGCAAGCTTAATCGCGGCATCAACAGCGCCAGCGCCCTGACCTGCTGCATCTTGAAATACTGTTACGTCAAGGTCACCCGCTTTCATTGCCGCTAAAGCATCTGCTGTTGCATCAATCCCAGCAATAATCACATCGTCCATGCTACGGCCAGTCGCTTTAATGGCCTGAATTGCGCCAATCGCCATTTCATCGTTATTGGCGATAACAGCATCGAACTGGACGCCAGATGACAACCAGTTGGTCATGATATTACTGGCTTGGGTCCGTTGCCATTTAGCACTTTCTTCACCAACAATTTTCATCCCAGAACATTCTGGCAATGCGATTACATCGTGAATATCTTTAGTACGTTGCAGGCCAGATTGATCGGTTAAAGCGCCCATCAATACCAAGATATTGCCTTTACCTTTTAGTAATCGACAAACTTCTTTAGTTTGCATTGTGCCAGAATCAACCTCATTAGACGCGATAAAGGCCTGATTATCCGGTAAGAAATCGACATTAATCGGCTGACGATTTAGATATACCAATGGAATATTAGCAGCGGCAGCAGATTCACTGATAGAAACAGTCGCATCGGTGTCTACCGGGCTAACAATGATTGCGTCGACCTCTGAAGCAATAAAATTCTGCACTTGGTTAAACTGGGTGCCAACCTCATTTTTACCGTCTTCTATCTGTAATTCAATTCCAGCTTCTTTACCATACTTTGAAATACCGGTTCGCAGCAAGGTCATAAAGTTATCATCAAAGGTTGCCATCGCAACCCCAATTCTTAACTCATCTGCCATTACTGGGCTTGCTGTGATCATTGTAGTAAGTAATGCAGGCAGGACTTTTTTCATTGTGGTGTTAATTTTAGTTTTGATTTTGATTTTAGTTTTCATTTTAGTCTTCCTTTATTGTGATTATTATATACACGTTATAACTTTTACTAAAAATCGATCTGTTAACCTAGGCGAACTGTTTGTCCACTTTTTACTGACTCAATACACGCTAACGCAATTTCAAGCGCCGCTTTCGCATCTGCACCCGTTGCACCTTTGTCTTGAGTACCACCTACCGAGTCAACAAAATTAGCCAACTGCGCCGTGTACGCGCCGATGAAATGATCAGCGTCTAAACGCCATGTATCATTTGAAACCCCTTCGGCATTATAGAGGGTCATGCTTGAACGACGTACATCGCCCATTTTAACCATGCCTTTAGAGCCAAATGCTTCTCCTCTAATGTCATAACCATAAAGTGCACTGAAATTTGCTTCAGCGACCGCAATAGCACCATTGTCGAAACGTACAGTCACCACAGCGGTATCTAAGTGGCCCTGCTCTTTAAAGTCAGGACGGATCAGCGCATCAGCCATCGCATGTACTTCAATTGGCTTGGCACCACGGTTTAACCATAATAAGGTGTCGAAATCATGGATCAGCGTTTCATAAAAAATGGTCCAATTTGGAATTTTTGCGGGGTCGCCATTAAAGGGACCCGGATCGCGCGTTACCGAGCGCAGTAACTGCGGTGTGCCAATTTTACCATCAACAATCGCGGCATAACCTTCGGCAAAAGATTGATCCCAACGGCGGTTGAAACCGACTTGTAAAATAACACCGGCTTTTTCAACCGCTTCAATCGCACTGTCTGCCTCTTCGAGTGTCAGCGCCATTGGCTTTTCACAGAACACGGCTTTGCCAGCTTCAGCAGCTGCTTTGACTAAATTGGTATGAAAACGTGCTGGCGTTGCAATAATCACCGCATCAATGTCTGGATTACTCAGCAATTCCATTGGATCGGTAGTTGCTATCGGGCAATTTAATTTTTGTGCGAGTGCTTGTGCCGCGCCCGGTGAAGGGTCAGCTATTGCCGCTAGATTAGCCTGGACTAAGCGACGAGCAATGGTTTCAGCATGGAATGAACCAATGCGTCCAGCTCCGATTAAGCCAACATTGATGATTTTTTTAGTGTTCATGAGTTCTCCAATTCAATAATTTTTATTGTTTTTTTATTGCTATATTTGATGACTAGACTTTATTGCCAAACTTTGTCGTCAGGCGTTATTAATAAATCTAGTTTTATAACGTATTAGATAAAGTGAATGCATTACGGAAACGCGTTAACGCTTGTTCATCATCACCAGATGCCCAACCTTCCAGGCCGATATTGCCGCGGTAACCAACGTCAAACAGTGCTTTCGCTATTGCTGGGTAATTGATTTCACCGGTACCAGGTTCGCAGCGACCAGGTACATCAGCCACTTGAATTTCGCCGATATACGGGGCACAACGCGCGATTAACTCAATCAGATTACCTTCGCCAATCTGAGCATGATATAAGTCAAGCATCATCCGAATTTGTGGTCGATTAACGCCCGCCACTAAATCCAGCGTATCTTGTGCTTTAGCAAACGGTACTCCAGGGTGATCAACAGCAGTATTGAGGTTTTCAAGTACAAATGTTACATCGTGTTTTTCAGCAAAATCAGCGAGTCGATTAAGCGTATCGTTTGCCTTTATCCACATCGCACCAGTCATTTCATGCATTGGCTGCACAGGTAACCCCTTATTGTCCAATCCAGTTCCGTGCAGGTTCAACCGAGGAATAGCCAACTCTTTGGCAACTGGAATTGACAGTTTCGCTGTCCGTAACAGTTCATCGGCACCTGCATCATCGGCGAGTGTTCCGGTGACGTAACCTGTCATTGACGAGAAAGTAGCACCGCTACCCGCCAGCGCTTTAATATCATGCTTAGTCCAATCCCAGATTTCGACTTCGAATCCAAGTTGATCTAGACGTTTAATGCGCTCTAAAACTGGATAATCACGAAAAATCATTTCGGCACAAACCGCCAGTGTAAATGGTTGGGTTGAATTATTAATTGTGTTCATTTCTTTCCTTAGTGTTATCTAACGTGATTGCTTTATGTTTTAGTTTTTGACTACGTACACCGTCACAAACTAATGGTGTAATGCCAGCCAATGCCATGTTGACCATTTCTGTTACCAACCTTGAACAAATGCCTTATATTCAGCTGGTTAAAACCACAAAGTTTATACTTTTATTGGTTGTAATTTTTATGCACCCGGTTGCAATTTGAGCTAATAATGCACTCGGGTGCACAATGTGTCAATCTAATATTTAGAAAATAAATTAGCCTTTAATCTGTGGCTAAGACCCACATCAACGTGCTTATTATCTAGACACTTAAAAACAAGACACACCTACAAGCCACTGATACTAAGATAAATACAATAATATGGCGTTCTCTAAGTTCCTTGTTCGTAGCAACAAAATCATCTTATTTATTAAGCTTAATATTTATAACGATTACGATCATTGCTAACGCTACCTAAGCTTAAATAGCTTGCAACCGGGAGCATAAACAATAAAAAGATGTATTTAGTGTTAATTGCAATTAGAATAGAAAACAACTCAGTAAAACGGCAAGTAATAAACAACTTTATGGCTAAAAAAACCAATACCACAAATGTAACGAATGCAGTAAATACCATGCCCGCAAAGAGTGCTAACAAGGTCACTGCTAGCGATGTTGCACTGCTTGCTGGGGTTTCAAAATGGACAGTGTCGCGTGCTTTTACCTCGGGGGCATCAATCTCGCCTGCAAGTCTAAAGCGGGTAAAAAAAGCCGCACAAGAACTCGGTTATCGCCCTAACCTACTTGCCCGTAGCCTGACCCAAAAGCGTTCTAACATTGTTGGTTTAGTGGTTGATGAGTTTACTAATCCCAACATACTGTTGGTGCTAAATGAAGTCACGAGTCAGCTTCAGCGTAAAGGTTACATAACCATGCTGATTAATATCAATGCTGATCACAGCTATGATGCTGCGTTAATGCTCGCTGATCAGTTTCAGGTTGATGGGGTGATTTTTTTGGGCGCAAACCTGCCAGAAGCTTTTGTCCATACCGTCAAAGACCTTCGTCATATCCCACTCATCGTGTTGTATCGCGACAGTGGTATTGCCGGCATTCAAGTGGTCAATACCGATGATTATCGAGGCGGCAAAGAAATTGCCGAATTGTTAGTACGCCAGGGACACCAAACATTTGCTTATATGCAAGGCCCGCCAAGTGACTCGACGCATTTAGAACGCATTGACGGCTTTAGAGATGGTCTTACCCGCCATGGTTTTCAGCTTGATTTGGTATTACACGCTGGTTCTTATCAACGCCAAGCGGGTTTCGACACCTTAACTAATCATCTGACAAGTTCAGATCATGGCTCAACGATTGACGCGATGTTTTGTGAAAATGATAATCTTGCGGTAGGTTCAATTGACGCGATTCGTCACTGTGAGCAGCCAGTTGATATCGCCATTGTCGGTTTCGATGGTATCGAGCTTGGCGCGTCGACTAGCTACAACCTTTCGACCTATCAGCAACCCATCGCACAATTGGCCGCTGAAGCTATTCGTCGACTCGAAAATGACGAGCAAGATCACGATAAATATATTGCGCCGGGTAAATTGATTGTGCGAACGTCGCATCTTAAACGACGATGATTCGGCCCGCTCAGACCCATTTTTGCAATAAAATAACCGACGCTTAAATATATTAAGCGACTATATTCCAATTTATCGCGATGTTTTTGGCATCGCGTTATTAATCAAAATACAATTCGACAGCCATTAACTTTTTTATTTACACCCTAGCACTCACTACTACAACTAATTGTTTATACGAATAATTTAATTATTTCGCGTTAAAACAATCGCCGTGATAATGTGTTGTTGAGCGTCACAGGCGCTGCACAATTAGGCCTTAATGATAAATTAAACAATCCCCTAACCAAATATATACATTCTAAACGTTGCTTTTCTGGAATACACATTCTATGATTGCGATAACGTGAATAGTTAGTTCAGTTGACGATCAAAGCTTACTAATTGATTTGTGAACGCTTAATTAAATCTCAGAAGGAATTTATATTTTATGCAAACTGAAAAACATTTAGATGTCATTTGTCTGGGCCGTGCCGCTGTTGACCTTTATGGTGAACAAATAGGCAGTAAACTTGAAGATATTTCATCGTTTAGCAAATCATTAGGTGGTTCGTCAGGCAATATTGCATTTGGTACCGCGCGCTTGGGTTTAAAATCAGCGATGTTAACGCGCGTTGGTGACGAGCAGATGGGTAACTTCGTGCGCGAAGAATTAGCACGCGTAGGCTGTGATGTTAGCCACGTGGTAACAGATCCTAAGCGCTTAACGGGTCTGGTTTTGTTGTCGATTAAAGATAACGACAGCTTTCCGTTATTATTTTATCGTAATGACTGTGCTGACATGGCGGTTGATGCCAGCGATTTTAGCCCTGAATATATTGCATCAAGCAAATCATTACTCATTACCGGTACTCATTTTTCGACCGAGCAAACCAATGCAACCAGCTTAAAAGCAATTGAATACGCCAGAGCTGCAGGTACTAAGGTCATTTTAGATATCGATTATCGCCCGGTACTTTGGGGCTTAACTGGCTTAGGCGAAGGTGATAACCGCTTCGTATCTAACGACTCGGTTACCCAGCATTTATTGTCAATTTTACCTTTATGTGACTTAATTGTTGGTACTGAAGAAGAAATTCATATCGCGGCTGGCAGTACCGATACCATTGCCTGTTTACGAAAAATTCGTGAAATAAGTAATGCTGAAATAGTCGTTAAACGTGGCGCATTAGGTTGTTCGGTATTCGATGCTGCTATTCCTGATACGCTAGATGAAGGGCATACAACCTACGGCGTGCAAGTCGATGTACTTAATGTGCTTGGCGCTGGCGATGCATTTTTAAGTGGCTTCTTACGTGGTTGGTTACGTGATGAAAGTTACGAAAAATGTTGTGCTTATGCCAACGCTTGTGGTGCCTTGGTCGTATCACGCCATGGCTGTGCACCGGCTATTCCATCAGCTGAAGAATTAGACAATTATCTAGCACGTCAGCATACGATTGCCCGCCCTGATTTAGACCCTGAGCTTAATCACTTGCATCGCGTGACCACTAGAACACCTGCCCGCTGGGATGAACTGTGTATTTTAGCCTTTGATCATCGTAAGCAATTTTATGATATGGCACGCGAAGTTAATGCAGATCCTACCCGGATCAGTAAACTAAAACAGCTTTTAGTAACGGCCGCAACACAAGGCTCACAAAGTGCTGATTTTAATAACTACCAAGCCGGTGTACTTATCGATGATACGTACGGTCAAGATGCGCTTAACCAAGTTACGGGTCGCAATTGGTGGATCGGTCGCCCGGTTGAACAGCCTAGTTCACGTCCAATCGAACTTGAAGGTGGTCGTTCAATTGGTAGCCGTCTTAAAAGCTGGCCTAAAGAACACATTGTTAAATGTTTAGTGTTCTTTCACCCTGCAGACGAAATCAACCTGCGCTTAGCACAAGAACGCCAAGTGATTGAATTATATAAAGCGTGTTGTATTAGTGGTCATGAGTTATTACTTGAAATTATTCCGCCAGCAGACATGTCGCAAGACGACAGCACCGTATTGCTTGGCATGGAACGCTTTTATAATTTAGGTGTTCAACCCGATTGGTGGAAATTACCAGCGCCAACCACTTCGGCATGGCAACACATAACAAATCTAATCGAGCAGCGTGCTCCGCACTGTCGTGGTGTGATATTACTGGGATTAGACGCGCCATTAAGCGAGCTTGAAGCGGCATTTAAAGCCAGCGCTGACTTCCCAATTTGCAAGGGTTTCGCAGTGGGTCGCTCAATTTTCAGTAGCCCAAGTAAAGATTGGCTCAAAGGCGATATCGATGACAATGAGTTTATTGCTCAAGTGAAGCACAATTATTTGCGCCTGGTTAATGCTTGGCACAACCGTAAAGCATAAGGAAGGAAGTACGATGACGACTATACGTTTAACAGCCGCTCAAGCGTTAATTAAGTACTTGCAACAGCAGTACTTAGCAACAGATGGCCAAGTTGATGCAATTTTCAGCGGCGCTTTTGCAATCTTTGGCCATGGTAATGTTGCAGGTCTTGGTGAGGCATTATATCAGGAACGTGAAACCTTCCCAACATACCGAGCGCACAACGAACAAGGTATGGCCCATGCTGCCATTGCATTTGCCAAACAGCATAACCGCCAGAAAATGATGATGTGTACGACATCAATCGGCCCAGGTGCCACCAATATGGTAACCGCAGCAGGCTTAGCGCATGTAAATCGTTTACCGGTGTTATTTGTACCGGGTGATACATTTGCCAACCGCACGCCTGATCCGGTATTGCAGCAGATCGAATGTTTTGGCGACCCGACAGTTTCGGTCAATGATTGTTTTAAGCCAGTCAGCCGTTATTTCGATCGCATTAATCGCCCTGAGCAGTTAATCAATAGCTTACCAGTGGTGATGCAGACGTTACTCGATCCTGTAAATTGTGGCCCGGTTACCTTAGCAATGCCGCAAGATGTTCAGGCGATGGCATTTGATTATCCGGTTGAGATGTTTGAAAAACGTGTTCATCGCATTCGTCGTCCTGGTATTGACGCCGTTGAACTCGAGCAAGTTATTGCTTTATTACGTCAATCGACCAAACCACTGATTATCGCAGGCGGTGGTGTTCAGTACTCACTGGCCACCGAGGTGTTGGCAGAATTTGCAACGACCCATAAAATCCCCGTTGCCGAAACTCAGGCTGGCAAAGGTAGTCTTAATTGGACCAACCCTTATGCTGTTGGCGGCATCGGTGTTACAGGTAGTCAGGCAGCCAATACGTTGGCTGCAGAAGCTGATTTAATTATCGCTATTGGTTCTAGATTACAAGATTTCACCACCCAATCACGAACCTTTATTAACGATAAACCAAATAAGTTGGTTCAAATTAATGTTGGCCAGTTTGACGCCAACAAGCACAATGCAATGCCACTGCAAGCCGATGCAAAAACTGCATTGCAGCAACTTTCAGCGGGGTTAAAGGGCTGGGAGTCAGCGCCACAGTGGAGCGAGCGAATTGATCACGTTAATCAACTGTGGCGTGGCGTTTATGAAGTGGCTACCGCCACTTCTGATGCCCTGCTACCAAGTGACGCTCAGGTATTAGGCGCGGTTAAACGTCAATCGGATCCACGTGATGTCGTGGTATGCGCCGCCGGTGGTTTACCGGGCGAATTGCACCGTCTATGGCGTTGTGATGACAGTAAAAGTTACCATGTCGAATATGGCTTCTCTTGCATGGGTTATGAAATAGCCGGTGGTCTTGGGGTTAAAATGGCCAGTCCAGATCGTGACGTTTTCGTTGTCGTTGGTGACGGTTCGTACATGATGATGAACTCTGAAATTGCGACATCAGTCATGATGGGTCAAAAAATTATCATCATCGCACTCGACAATCGTGGCTATGGCTGTATTAATCGTCTGCAAATGGAAACGGGCAATGAACCTTTCAATAACTTGTTAGAAGATTGCTATACCGCTGAACAAGGCGCACCAAAACTCGATTTCGCCGCGCACGCTAAAGCAATGGGCGCGCTCGCTGAATCGGTTAGTTCAATCGCGCAATTAGAACAAGCAATTAAGCGAGCTAAGTCAGCAGATCGCAGCTACCTAATTGCGATTGATACCGACCCTTATATTCTGACCGATAATGGTGACTCATGGTGGGATGTTGCTATTCCAGAAGTATCTGTTAGTGACAAAGTAGCAACGCAACAACAGAATTACCAACAGCATAAAAACAATCAACCTTATTAATTTTTGATGATAGCGGTCATGTGCCGCTACCATCACCTGATCTGGAAAACATATTATGACAGTACGCGTTGGGATCAATCCCCTAACCTGGACCAATGATGATTTACCGTCGTTAGGTGCCGATACTCCATTAGAACAGTGCCTAAGCGAAGGCCGCCAAGCGGGTTTTGCTGGTTTTGAACTTGGTAACAAATTTCCACGCCAAAGCGAACAGCTTAATGCCGTGTTAGCTGAACATGATTTGGCATTAATTTCTGGTTGGTTTAGTGGTCAGTTGCTTGAGCGCAGTGTTGAAGAAGAACTAGTCGCGATTGAAGATCATTTGCAGCTGCTCAAACAAGGCGGCTCAACAGTAATGGTATATTGCGAAGTCACTGGTGCTATTCATGGTGAACAAGATACGCCGTTAACTCAACGACCGAAGCTGGCAGCGGATCAATGGCAAGAGTTCGGCCAACGTTTAACTCAGGTAGCTGACTATTGCTTAAGTCAGGGCGTGCGCCTTGCTTATCACCACCATATGGGCACCGTGGTTGAAACGAGCGATGAAATTGACTTGCTCATGCAGCACACTGGCAATTCGCTGGGTTTACTGCTCGACAGTGGTCACCTTATTTATGCTGGCGGCGATCCATTAGCCACTATCGAAAAACACGGTTCACGCATCGCGCATGTCCACACTAAAGACGTGAGACTAGCGGTGTTAAAAGACGCTAAAAATCGTAATCTAAGCTTCTTAGATTCAGTATTAAATGGTGTATTTACCGTAACTGGCGATGGTGGCATTGACTATAATGCGATCTTTGCAGCGCTGAGCAAATTGGAATACAGCGGTTGGTTAGTGGTAGAAGCTGAGCAAGATCCTGCGATTGCTGATCCACTGACATACGCAACCCTAGGATTTAATAATATCGTCGCGCTTGCCGAGCAAGCTGGTTTGCAATTAACCATCGATTAATCCTTGTGAGCTCCAATAATATCGGCTCAGTTCATCTTAAATGTAACTAGCTTCGTAATACATTGAAAGTGTTGGTGTTTGATAAAGCAAGCTTGTGCAGCATGGATGCTGCGCCAGAGCCTCCATGGAAGGATTTACGGCGACTTGCTGCTCAAATGGCAACACTTTAATACAACAAGGCCAATACTATTAATATCGGCTAATAAAGACTTAACGCTTTCTCTGATACTAAAACCCCATTGAGATCTGCATAGACATACTGCCCCGGCTTTATCACTTGCCCAGCAAATTCAAGCTCGACATTGAGCTGGCCAACCCCAAGCTTTGCGGTTTTAACCGGGCAAGTGCCCAAGGCCTGAACACCAAGATCTAAAGTCGCAATCGTGCCGACATCACGGATCACCCCAAAAATAACCAAGCCTGCCCAATCATTATCTACTGCTGCAGCAGCCAACATATCGCCTAATAAAGCTTTACGCAGCGATCCGCCCCCATCAACGACCATAACGCGGCCATGACCCGGTTGATTAACCAGTTCTTTTACTAAGGAGTTATCTTCAAAACATTTAACCGTCACTATCTCGCCACTAAAAATGGTTCGGCCACCATAGGACTTAAAAATAGGTTGGAATAATTTAACTTGGCTGGGAAAGTTGTCACATAAATCGGGGAGTAAATCTAACATGCGGGATCCTAAAACAGTAATAAGCGTTAACTTTTTTATCACTGGATTAGGATATTGGCAACCCCGCTATCTTATATAATCGCTATTCGTGGTTATTATTGTGGGTAAGCTTGTGCGAGGTATTGGTAAATTTTATCACCAAGTTGCTCATCACAATCAAGTTCGCTTAACGCATCGGCCAAGTACTCGTTATCTTCACGACCTTGCCATACTTTAAGGTAACTACCGTCTTTGTAACCATGATCTTGACGGAAATAGTTTAAAACATTTTTACCGATATACCATTTGTACAGGTCAGAAAAGTCAAAATCGACACTGGTCATCAGCGCGCAGAATTCCTGATATGGGATCTCACCCAACGCCGACTTACCAACTAGCTGCTTAGCCAAGGCTAAGAAAGCTTGTTTGTCTGTTGCTTGTTCAAATACCAGTTGCCATTTAGCCGCTGCAGCGTCAATTGAGGCAGCAGTAGTTGCACCTGATTGCTGCTTAATTTCAGCACTCATTAGAAAATGCCAAATATCAACCAGCTCTAATTTTACTTGATCAAGATCAGGCGTTTGATGTTTCCACCATTTCCAGCCGTAATGATCGATCATTTCGCTGCCCTCAACCAATACAGCACAAAACCAGTCTTGGCTGTCATCGGTAATCCAAGACGGATTAATGGCAGCATTTAGCTTGTCCTGCATGGTGAACATTTGGACTAATTGAGCTTTCATACAAATTCCCTAAAATTTAAACCACAATATTTTATTGTGAATAACTGATCGTCAAAATAATTGGCAGATTTTACGCTATCGATTTATAAAAGTCATACTCAATAGCGAATTTTGATACCTAACGAGCCCAGAGATGAAATAAGTGCCGAGCTAGCTAAGTAAGTGACTAGATGTTTATACCTTGTAACACTGCGCCAGCGCTGCGGTCATCTGCTCTAGCCCTTTGCGGCGGGTAAAGTCGATGTTACGTTGCGGGATCTGCTCTGGTTTTAAGAAGTCGGCTAGCACCTTGGTGATGTGATCTTCGCGAATTAAATGCAATATAGGGTATGGCGCCCGGTTGGTATAATTGGCGGCATCATCTTGATCTGCTTGTTCAAAACAATAATCAGGGTGAAAACTGGCCAGTTGGTAAATACCGTCATATCCGGCATCAGCCATCACATGTTCACTGATCATAAGCAATTCAAGGTAACTGTCGAAATCAAGTTCAGGATCGGGGTAAATCACCAATGAAGTCGATATCTCTGATTGTTGATCAAGTCGCTGGCATTGCTCAAGCAACGCACTAACGTAGCTCTCAAGCGAGCCCTGTTTTACGACATGGTAATCGACAGTTTGCTGTTCAATTTCAGCTTTGGCAAAGGGGCAAATATTAAATCGGATAATCACCGACTCGACCCATTTTTGGCACTGCTTAATGATGGTCGGGGCTGTCAAGTCGCTCTGTTGTTCATTCATTTTAATGGTTTCAATTTAATTATTAGCTAACTGCAGCAATCTCAGCAACGTTGCTGGTCTCATCTGCGCTATCGTACTCAGGCTCTTTACCCTTGAGCGCTCGTTCAACATTTTTAGCATTTAGTGCAAGGTAGACTGTTAGGCTTTCTAAATCATCATCAGATAAAGACGGTAAAACCTGATCATGGCGAAATAACTGCTGTAAAATGTCAGCATTATCTAAGGCTTTGTCATAGGCATCGGCGGCTTTTTTATCTGCGGTACGCAATTTTTCTACCCCTTTGTGGTCTTTAACAATATATTCTATTTCGATCATAGCAATGCTCCGTTAGTCATTATAAACCGATTTTACTGTATAGTCGTACAGTAATGCAAGTGGGTTTAAACTTTTTAGTCAAATCATTCGAGATTAGCGTGCGAACAAGCGCGTTATCCTGCTGCGCTTATTTCGCTAAAAATAATTTTCTAAAGTTATTGCTGGTTACTTCGGCCAGCTCTTCTAAGCTCACTTGTTTTAAATCGGCAATGAATTGGGCGACGTCACGCACATAGGCTGGCTGATTTTGCTTGCCGCGATGTGGTGCCGGCGCCAAATACGGAGAATCAGTTTCAACCAATAGTCGCTCTAACGGTAAGGCTTTAACCACCTCGCGTAATTCACCCGCATTGTTAAAGGTTACAATGCCAGAAATCGAAATATAAAAACCCATGTCCATCGCTTGTTCGGCCATGGCTAAACTTTCGGTAAAGCAATGTAATACCCCGCCGACTTTGTCTGCTTGGCCTTCTTTTAAGATCGCGATGGTTTCATCACGCGCATCACGGGTATGGATGATTAGTGGTTTATTGAGCTCGTTTGCGACCGTAACATGATCAATAAAGCTCGCGCGTTGGATATCATGGGTTTGTGGGGCATAGAAGTTATCAAGTCCTGTTTCACCAATTGCGATCACTCGTGGATCGTTGGCCAGTTGTCGTAATAACTCAATATTAAAGCCATCTTCTTGATTAAGCGGATGCTGGCCGCAACTTGCATATACTGACGGGAAAGGTTTAATGGTCTCGAGCATCGCGCTAAAGGTTTGTAACGTCACGCTGACACAAAGCATTTCGCTAACATCGTTGGCACTAGCATTTGCAATTACGTTCGATAGTTTACCGTCATAAAGCGATAAATCGAGGCGGTCAAGGTGACAATGTGAATCTATAAGCATAATAATTTTTTAGCGCGGCGCCATTGCGATCGCGACTACCTAAACTTGTAAAACCCGCCTTGGTCAAAACCAATGCCAGCTTGATAAAAAGATACGGAGATTGTTGTGTCGAGGGGTTCTGGTGCTGATAAGCAGTAAATGTAAGCGGTAATTATAGCGATTACATTGTTGCTGTAATTTCAACCGCGTTGAGTTTGGTATTTAATACTTGCTCAATCAGCGTTTTAATTTTGATATTATCACTGGGTAAACTGACACCGACACCAATCGGCCTTGCCCCTTGCACACCCGCCGGATTTAGCCACACAACTTTAGACTCAAATACCGTTGGTTCTAGGTCATCAGGTAGTGTTAGCGCCACTTTAACTGGCTCGCCAATATTAATTTCAACGCGTGTAGATATGAAAACACCACCATGAGTCACAAAAGGCATGTAAGCGCGATATAACTGGTTTACGTTTTCATATTCTGCAACTAACTCTAACATCAACAATCCTTTATATTAAGGTTCAACCATAAATTCTACTATAAGACGTTGCAGTTGTAATACTTTATTTGTACTTGGCTGACTTACACACAATTGCTTGAGTTGATTGAGCGATTGTTCAAAGCCCAATAAACGCTGTGGTGACAACAGGCTTATTGCATGCCGATCGGCCGCTGTTAATTCAAACGCAGTTTTACTGCTAAGACCACTGGCAATTTTGACGCAATCGATCAGCAACAAATGGATTAAGGTTAAACTGCGTTCGGCGCTGACATCACTGGTTTTCACCACATCAATTAACGGATAAAGTGCTGTCGTTACACCACTATTTGCCAGAATAACGTCAATCACCGCCAAGCGTAGCTGCTCAATATAGGCCAGTTGCCCATTGGTTACCCCAGCGAGTGCATCAAGGGGGGAGTAACTAAATAAAGCCAGCTGATTGGCGGTTAACGTCAGTCCCGCTTGTTGGCTGACCCAACTGGCTAACTTTTCTGCTGGCGCACTTGCTGCATTAAGCGCCAAACAGCGACTAATTACTGTTGCTGGTAACAAACTACGTTGCGAGCAAGTAAGCACGAAATAGACATGTTTTGGTGGCTCTTCTAATACCTTTAATAAAGCATTAGCCGCCGACGTGGTCATTTGATGCGCGTCATTAATCACCACCACCCGAATGGGATTGGTTAAGCCGGTATTGATAATTGACGCTTGAACTTTTCGGATCTGTTCAATACTAATGGACGATTTGTCCGCGGCTGTCTCAATAAAGTAACAATCAGGGTGAGTGGCTGCGCTATGCAACAGACAGCTTTGGCATTGGCCACAGCTGTTATGTGCTTGCGGACTGCGACATTGAAAAAATTGCGCTAAATACTGGCTCAGTTGTCGCTTGCCAAGGCCACTAACGCCATGAATTAACATGGCATGGTGTAATTTACCCGCAGTAAACCCGCTGGTTAACTGTTGATAAAGTGGTTTTAACCACGGGTACAAACCGCTGCTTTGTGACAATTGTGACATGATTAAAGGTTACGCTCGATAAACTGACTAACGATGATTTTAATGTCTTGCTGTACTTGGTCCAAACTCTGCGAGGCGTCAACCGTCATAATCGTTTCATCATTGGCCGCGTGCTCAAGGTAGACTGCGCGTGCACGTTCAAAAAATGATAAAGCGTTTTGTTCGATCCGATCAAGCTCACCACGAGCACGGGCCCGTGACAATCCTAACTTAGGATCAATATCGAGATAAATCGTTAGGTCAGGTTTAAAATCCCCCAACACTACCTGCTTTATCGGTGCTATCACCGATGCTAATTCACGCCCACCGCCTTGATAAGCTTGTGACGATAAGTCATGGCGATCGCC
This sequence comes from Gammaproteobacteria bacterium, assembly GCA_013214945.1. Lineage (NCBI taxonomy): Bacteria > Pseudomonadati > Pseudomonadota > Gammaproteobacteria > Gammaproteobacteria bacterium. The sequence goes on along the minus strand of JABSRT010000008.1, from coordinate 95,876 downwards.
AACAACCCATTGGCCATTAGCCAGTGCTGGTTTAATCACCCCTTCCACCAATTGGCTGCGTGCGGCATACATTATTAACAATTCGCTGATTTGGGTTAATTCTTCAGTCGGATGTGATTCCTTAACCAAACAACGCATTGCTTCGGCCAAAGGCGTACCACCGGGTTCACGCGTTGCCACAAAATCACTAATGTGGTGATCGGTCAACGTTTGTTTGATTGTTGCAATTGCGGTAGATTTTCCGGCGCCTTCTAGGCCTTCAATTACGATAAATTTAGCCATCAGAGATTATTTATTCCTTTGCGAGCGTAAGTAACGTCTTACCGCCTTGTTATGTTCGCGCAAAGAGCGTGAGAAATAGTGACTACCATCTCCTTGGGCAACAAAGTAAAGATATTTAGTAGTTTCAGGGTGCAGCGCAGCCCAAATTGCAGCCCGACCAGGCATCGCAATAGGGGTCGGCGGCAGTCCGTTGATCACATAGGTATTGTATGGGTTTTTATGACGCAGATGGGCCCGAGTGATATCGCCACGATAATCTATTCCAACGCCATAGATCACTGTAGGATCCGTTTGCAAGCGCATTTTTCTGTTGATTCGATTAATAAAGACCGAAGCAATAGTACTGCGTTCACTGCTGGTACCGGTTTCTTTTTCAATGATCGAGGCCAAGATTAACGCTTGATAAGGCGTGGTAAAAGGCAGTCCCTTAGCACGTTGTTTCCAAGCTATTGCTAATTCTTGCTCGAGCTTGTTAGCCGCTTGGTTTAAAATGGAACTTGCTGACGCCCCCACCGTATAACTGTAGGTATCTGGGTATAAGCGCCCTTCTATTGCACTATTATCGTAACCCTTCACAAAGTAGGAATGTTTTTTACTTTGCTGTTGTTTAAACTGGCTAATTTGCTCAGCCGAAAAGTTTAGCTGTGGAGCATTTTTAAGTTGCTGTTGCCACTGTTTAAAGGTGGTGCCTTCAACAAAAGTGACTGAAAATTGAATTTCTTTGCCGCTGGTTAATTCAGTAAATAGCGCCCGCGGACTCAAGCTAGCGTCAAGCTGGAAAGTACCAACACGTAATTTGGCTAACTGAGGTTCTTTTAGCACCAATAAGCGCATTGGCCAAACCACCGGAAATTGCCCCGCTCGCTGAATTCGTCGGCTTACGCTGGCGACGGTGTCGCCTTTAACCACATTAAACTGTTGCGACTGCAGCTGGGTAATTGGCGCATTAAACCACTGCAGTAACCACCACGCCCCGCCACCGGCTGCCAACATACCCAGTACCAATAAGACCACCATTAATCGTACAATTCGCGTCAACCAACGCCACTTAGATTTAACCTGAGACTTAATCGGTGGTGTATTGTCCGTGTTAGCGTCGTTTTGAGCTTGCATAGGTGGTAGTGACTCGCTTACTGTCTCAGTCATGTTGTAGTTTTGCCTCAATCAGCTCAAAGATCTCGCGCTGATCAAAGTGCGTCTGTTCAATGTTATTAACTCGGACCACTGTCATTAAACAGTTGGTAATAAATACTTCATCAGCGCTCATGATACTCGATAAGCGGTAACGATCAGTGTCGACTTGGTAACCGGCCTCGGTCAACCAAGTGATGACCTTAGCGCGCATTATGCCTTTAACGCCTGCCAACTCAAGACTCGGGCTATATACAACATTGTCTTTAACCCAAAAGATATTGGCAATGCCAGTTTCTACGATAAAGCCTTGACAGTCGAGCACCACGGCATCTTGATAATCACTGTCATCAATCTGCTGGCGCACCAATACTTGCTCTAAGCGATTAAGATGTTTAATACCAGCAAGCAGTGGATTAAGCCCCAGTGCTATTGTACTTACACCCAAACTTATCCCTTGCTGACGTAGCGTGTGATAATGCGCGGGGTAATCACTCGTGGTAACGACCACTAACGGCGTATCACAGCCAACACAGCTATAACCGCGAGTGCCTTGGCCACGAGAAATCAATACTTTGATCACCGCCATTGCTTGTGCTTTGGCAATCTCGGTTAATTGAGCTGCTAATGCCACGTAATCAACAGTAGCGATATTGAGCAGTTTGAGGCCTTGTTGCAACCGCGCCAGATGGGCAACAAGATCTTGACATTGGCCTTGGGTCACTAAGATGGTGGTAAAAATACCATCACCGTAGTTTAAGCCGCGGTCAGTAACCGCCACTTGATTGCCCGCTTGACCATTAATCCATGTCGTGACACTTCCTTGACTCATGATTAGTCGTCACCTATCCGGCTTGCAACCGCGCCAGTTTGATCTTTGTATTTAGCGTTGGCCCGCTTGTTATAAGGAAACTCAGCAGAGCTAGACAAGGTTTCAAAATTAAGCGCACCAATTGGCATGCCAGCACGCAACGCCAGCGGTAGCTTGCCGGCATTGATGAATTCCAAAACGATATTGCCAGACCAGCCAGGATCAATCCGATGTGCGGTAACATGAACCATTAAACCAAGGCGTGCCAATGAAGAACGGCCGTCGAGCCAACCGACAATATTGTCCGGCAGGGTCACCGATTCCATCGTCATGGCCAAAGCTAATTCACCCGGATGTAAAATGAAAGGATCATCGTTTTCTAACACAATTTCGTCACTCATTACTTTATCGAGTGCTTTTTGAACCTCGGCCTTAGGGCCACTAATGTCGATAAAAGGGGCATTATGACCTTCAAATACTCGAAATTTGTTACCCAAACGGATATCTACCGTTACCCCACAAATACTGAGTGGATCGGGCGCGGGAACAATTTTAATTTTACCTTCCAGTAAATGTTTTTTTATATCGACATCACTCAGACGCATTAACGGGGATCCTTTTAGTATTCTATTAGCGTTTTAATAAACGATTAATTTCTGATTTAAGCATTTCAATCGCAATGCGATTTTTGCCACCGCGCGGCACGATAATATCGGCATATTGCTTTGATGGTTCAATAAATTGGCGAAACATTGGGCGTACAGTCGCCTGATACTGATCAAGTACTGAATCCATGGTACGGCCACGTTCTTCAACGTCACGTAATAAACGGCGGATTAAACAGATATCAAGTGGTGCATCCATGTAGATCGACGCATGAAAAAACTTACGTAACTCAGGGTTGGTTAACAATAAAATACCCTCAAGCACAATCACGCGTTTCGAACCCATTGCCTTAGTTTCAGTCAATCGTGTATGTGTGTTGTAGCAGTATTGTGGTAATTCAACGCTAGCGCCCTGTTGCAACAATGACAATTGTTCAAGCAATAATTCATGCTCTAGCGAACTTGGGTGATCGTAATTGGTTTTAACGCGCTCATCCATCGACAAGTGATCTTGGCTACGGTAATAATAATCTTCATTGATTACGCCAATTTCATCGCTGCCCACTTCATCTATTAGCTCTTCAACAATAGTACGAGCTAATAAACTTTTGCCAGACGCTGAAGCGCCGACAATGGCAATAAATATACAATCTTTCATGGTTTTCCTAGAACTGTTATTGCTGATTTAATACAATCGATGGGATTGATAAATCAGTTTTATTGAGAGCAATAGCGACATTAAGCGCAATATTTTTATACATAACGGACGTATCAGAGTTTGGCTCACTCAGGACACTTGGCTGACCTATATCAATGTTTGAACGAATTTGGCTTTGCAGTGGAATATGCCCCAACAACGTCACCTTATTTGCCGCCGCCATTTTTTGTCCACCGTCTTGACCAAAGATATGTTCTTGATGACCACATTGCTGGCACTGGTGATAGCTCATGTTTTCAATCACCCCTAACACCGGCGTATTTACTTTGTTAAACATCGCAATGCCTTTTTGGGCATCGGCCAGCGCAACGTTTTGCGGTGTCGTCACAATAATAGCCCCTGACACCGGCACTTGCTGGGTCATTGTTAACTGAATATCGCCAGTACCCGGTGGCATATCAACCACGAGGTAATCAAGATTTGGCCAATTGGTTTCAAACATCAGCTGAGCCACAGCACGCGACGCCATCGGACCACGCCACACTGCTGCGTCGTCAGCATCAACCAAAAAGCCTAACGACATCGTAAATAGGCCGCCCAGTTCAACGGGCTCCATTAACTTGCCATCATGACTTTGCGGTTTAATGCCAACACCATTTAACATCATTGGAATTGAAGGACCAAAAACATCGGCATCAAGCAAACCAACCGTCGCGCCAGCACTTGCCAAAGCCAGTGCCAGATTGACCGAGGTCGTCGACTTGCCAACCCCGCCTTTTCCTGAGGCCACCAAGATGATTTGTTTGACTCCAACGAGTTTATCGCTGCGATTGAGTTGTTTAATGTCAGTCGTCATCGCTAATTCAAGTTGACTAAAATGACACACATCGCTTAACACTTGTGTTAAACGTTGATTTAACAGTGCCAAATGGTCTTTACACGCGATACTCATCGTCAAATTAATGCGTAACGTATCTTTTTTAACACTGGCATCAACGACATCACACAACGCCAATAATGCGGTACTTGTGCCTGGGAAATTTTCCTTGGCTAAGCGTTGTTTTATATCATTTACCAGTGTTTTATCGCGTTTTCCAAACAGACCCATGAATGCTCCAACTGACTCGCCCGTTAATCTGGGCGCTATTGTACCTAACTTCTATCATTTCTTATATAAAAAAACCTGCTTCAAGACCCATTTTCAGTGAACTTAATTTCCTTTTAGTTTAAGATAAGCGCCAATTTACTATCTAAAATTTTATCGAAAGGCGTATTTCACGGTGACGAAAATTGCAAACAACACTAGAAAAATCTTAGTAACTAGTGCGCTCCCTTATGCCAATGGCCCAATTCACTTGGGACATATGCTTGAATATATCCAAACTGATATCTGGGTAAGATTTCAAAAAATGCGTGGTCACGAATGTTATTACGTTTGTGCTGATGACGCGCATGGCACACCAATTATGCTTAAAGCTCAACAGCTTGGCGTAACTCCAGAGCAAATGATTGATCAAGTTAATAAAGAACACCAACAAGATTTTTCTGAATTTGGGGTCGGTTTTGATAATTTCCACTCAACGCACTCTGACGAAAACCGCCATTACGCCGAGCTTATTTATAATAAATTGAAAGACGGTGGCTCAATTTCTACCAAGGTAATTGAGCAGCTTTTTGATCCCGAAAAACAGATGTTTTTACCCGATCGTTTCGTCAAAGGTGACTGCCCAAGTTGTGGTAGCGAAGACCAAAATGGCGACAACTGTGATGCTTGTGGCGCTACTTACAGCCCAACTGAGCTAAAAAACCCACGTTCTGTCGTGTCGGGTGCCACCCCAGTGCTAAAAGAGTCTGAGCATTATTTCTTCCAATTGCCAAAATTTGAACAAATGCTCAAAGAATGGACTCGCAGTGGTTCATTGCAAACAGAGATGGCCAACAAATTGGCCGAGTGGTTTGAAGACGGTTTACGTGACTGGGATATCAGTCGCGATGCGCCGTATTTTGGCTTTAATATTCCAGGTACTACCGACAAGTTTTTCTACGTGTGGCTTGATGCGCCAATTGGTTACATGGGCAGCTTTAAAAACCTATGTAATAAAAGACCTGAAATTGATTTCGACAGCTTTTGGAACAAAGATTCAACCGCTGAGTTATATCACTTCATTGGCAAAGACATTATCTACTTCCATAGCTTGTTTTGGCCAGCGATGCTTGAAGGCGCTGGTTTCCGTAAACCAACCAGTGTATTCGCTCACGGTTTCGTGACGGTCAATGGCGCAAAAATGTCTAAATCTAAGGGCACCTTTATTAAGGCACGCACTTACTTAGAGCATTTAAACCCTGAATACTTGCGTTATTATTACGGTGCTAAATTAACCAGTAAAATTGACGATCTAGATTTAAACCTAGAAGATTTTGCACAACGTGTTAATGCAGACTTAGTGGGCAAGGTCATTAATATCGCCAGCCGCTGTGCCGGTTTTATCGTCAAGAAATTTGACGGCGAAATGGCCAGTGAAATTAGCGAGCCTGAACTAATCGCTGAATTTATCGCGGCAGAATCAGACATTGCCACCCATTTTGAGAACCGTGACTTTAGCAAAGCAATCCGCATTATTATGGCGCTCGCTGATAAAGCTAACCAATACATTGCAGATAAAGAACCGTGGCAATTAGTTAAAGATCCGGCAAACAGCAATGAAGTGCAGCAAGTTTGTTCTCTGGGTATTAATTTATTTAAAATCCTAATGACTTACCTTAAGCCGATTGTGCCAGAATTGGCTCAGCAAGTTGAAGCATTCCTAAATCACGAACTAACGTGGCAAGGTGTGAGCCAGCCGTTGACAAGCCACAAAATCAACAAGTTTAAAGCCATGATGCAACGTGTTGATATGGACAAAGTAAACGCAATGGTTGAAGACTCAAAAGACAACCTATTGGCAACACCAGCGGTTCAGGTTCCGGTATTAGATCCAAACTCACCGCTCGCTAAAGATCCAATCAGCGATACCATCAGCTTTGAAGATTTTGCTAAAATCGATCTTCGCATCGTCAAAATAATCAAAGCTGAACACGTTAAGGGCGCAGATAAGTTGTTACGCCTAGAGTTAGACTTAGGTGGCGAAAGTCGTCAGGTGTTCGCAGGCATAAAATCAGCCTATCAACCGGAACAACTTGAAGGCAAGTTAACCGTGATGGTCGCTAACTTAGCACCCCGTAAAATGCGCTTTGGCATGTCAGAAGGCATGGTATTAGCCGCAGGCCCTGGCGGTGAAGAGCTGTGGATATTAAACCCAGAAGAAGGCGCACAACCAGGCATGCGCGTTAAGTAATCTGAGGCTCGGATAAATCGTTGTTTAAACAGCGATTTAATGACCGATCAAAAAAGGCTGTTCACGCAAGTGAACAGCCTTTTTTATGCCAATGACGAACCTGAATTGATATTTGAATTAACACCAATCTCAGGTTTTAGTTATTTGGACTCTAATGCTAACAATTTCCCACCAAAGCCAATAAAGGCCAAGCCTGTTATTGTTTTAAGGATCCGCTGGGCGGTATGGCTCTGACCAATAGTTTTAAACCGTGAGAATAAAACCACCATCGAAGAAAACCACATAACATTAATCAAGGCATGCAAGCTCACTAACACAAACGCATAAGTTACGCTGTGCTGACCTACTGGGATAAACTGAGGAAAAGCAGCCAAATAAAACATAGATACCTTAGGGTTCAAGGCATTGGTTAACAAACCCTCGCTAAATGATTTGATCACGCTTTGACTGCTATTTTTTGTGAGTGTTACTTGTTGATTGTCAGTCGTACGAAACGCACTAAGCAAAGATTTAACCCCAATCCAGCCTAAATATACAGCGCCTAGGACTTTGACCACCATAAATGCGTCAGCAGATTTGGTTAACAATACCGAAATCCCCAACACAGACAAGCTTCCGTGCAGATAAAAAGCCGCCAAAAAACCTGCGATATTAGCAAAACCGGCTTTTTTACCGCTAGTTGCAACCGTTTTTGCAATAAGCAAGCCATTAGGGCCTGGTGAAATGACTAGTAGCGTTGCTATAAGTACAAAACCTATAATTTGAAATTGTTCCATAGATGTTCCTCGTTTATTGATATAAAAGCAATAATAAAGCGAGTTCACCCCGGTCATTACTGGCATCAAATACTAACAGTAAAATTAACACAAAGTGTGGCAACAGTGGCAATGAATCCGTCAGCTATTTTAGTTTTTGAATAGGGTATTAAGATTGTGAATAGTTAAGATTTTCTAGATAGGTGTTTAAACCAAAGAAATGTTGGCGTCCCCTAGGGGTTTCGAACCCCTGTTACCGCCGTGAAAGGGCGGTGTCCTAGGCCACTAGACGAAGGGGACACACAGGTAAATTATTTGGTGGAGCTATGCGGGATCGAACCGCAGACCTCTTCGCTGCCAGCGAAGCGCTCTCCCAGCTGAGCTATAGCCCCAAATAATTACCTGTTGTTATGCAATCTGTTATGCAAGAGACTGCCTTAACAACGCTAGTATTTTATGGCGCTACTTTAGTTTAGTCAATGATAAAAAAGGGAAATCCCATAATTTATCAACAAAAAACCCTCTTGGCGTACAAATATTAATCAAGTCGATAAAGCCACTGCCGCTATTGTTATTAATCCCGGCCACAGGCGCGGCAAAACTTACCTTTAACGTAGGTATTGCTATCACAATGTTGGCATTGTCTAAATTGTTTGAATCCACAACTAGAACAGGCAAGATTTGTAGTAGCAATACCTATTCCACAATCTTGACACAAGCCCTTCGCAATCCGTTTTTGACTGAGTTTTTCTGGTGAAAAGATCTTCTTTTGCATCACATAAATCAGGATTAACGCCGTAACTATCGCGACTACCATCATTAAGTAATGCCAAATTGCCACCAAGTTTAAGCTTTCGAGTAATTCAAAAACCTGTCTTAGCAGTTTTTTAGGCACAATGTCGTAAACTAATTCTGACACTTTAAAAATAACAGGAATAAAAACAATCACCAACAAGTGTGATGATACAAGGCTTTGATACGGCCGTTCAGCCTTTGTGCTCTGGTGGTGCCACCAATAAAACAACAGCATCAAAGGTAATAAAAACAACATTTCCATCGCCAAACGTTTGACCGGAAACCAAAAGGTTAATTGATCGACCTCCGTTATCAACAGTTGCCGTTGTGGCTGATCAATAGCAACAATGGCACTAAATAGTTGACGGATCAATTGGTGCGAGTTTAGCGCATCCTGCGCGAGTGATTGTTGGCTGGCTAAGCTGTTAATTTGGCTCGTTAGTTGCGCGACTTTTTTCTTGAACATATTTTGATCACTGATGTTATGCTCTATCTCGGCAATTTTTTCTAGCAGTGAGGTGTCATAAGCGCCGCGAAAACGTGATAGTTCAAGGGTAACTTGGTCACTTTTCTCTCTAAGCTCGAGCCAAGCGTTTAATTGAACCACCAGCGCTTCATTTTTATCAATTAATTGCAGTGGTAGCGCAATGCGCTGGCAAATGGGATGTAATTGCTCAATCTTGGCTAAATCATTGTTAGGTGAATAACTGCGATTATATCCCGCAATGATGTTAGCGGTCCGCTGTAGTCTATTGTCACTATGCCACTGCTGTGCGATCAAAATATTGCGACAAGACATCGGGATCTGTTGATAAGGACTGCCTAATTGCTGAGTATGATCAGCTAAGCCGTCAAATATCGAGATTAAGATAAACAAATCGAGCAACAGCACAATCATTAATACCGTTTTACCAATTGGGTGATTATCTACCGTTGATAAACCATCCCTAACTCCCATTATTCTTTGACCTAATTGTTTAAACACAGTTTATTCCTTTAAAATTTATCCATTATTATTCTAAACAATCAGTTTGCTAACTATGTTAATTGGCTTTCTTAATCGAATAACTCCATCAACACCCTGATATGCTACCTTAATTGGCTATCTTTGCTGCCACGGCGGTTAATGCCACTGGTAACAGCCTGCTCTGACTCTAGCGCTGTCTGACAAGAGACACAAAGTTCAATGCCTACGATAGCGTCACGCCGGGCAAGTGGAATAACGCAATCACACTCAAGGCAATGGCTGCAGCTTTCTCCTTGATGAAGTCGACTGCGCGCTAATTTGACCGCATCAGCAACACTTGCATCAATTTGGTCTTGCACCGCGCCATCACGGGACCATCCACCAGCCATTAGCTTCTCCCTAATTGTTATCTATTTGAACATGGGCGTTAAACCAACACCATAGATGTAATTGATATTATGCTGCCTATAGCCATTCATTTTTAAAGCCATTCATTTTTAAAACCAAGCCGAGTCATTAACACGTGCGACAATACAAATCCTAATACTGGCGTCGATAGGATCATTAATATTACCCATAAAAATACATTCCATTATTTTTGGCCACTAAAATCCCTAAAGGCACGCAGTAAACGAAGAGTAACCCACCAATAAACATCGCTAAATCAACTATTTTATCGTTCATTGCCACGGCAACCGTGACAATAATTGCGATTAGTATTAAATTCAGTAGCAGGTACCAGCGCCGATTCATCCGTCTAAATTGACTGAATTCAGACGGAGCTAACAGGGTTTTAGGGGTAATTGGTGCGGTATATTGCGCTTGCATATTAATCTTTTTGATGTTTTATCATGCTAACCTCAAGTGTTGAGCGATCTTTAATGTTAACCACCCAGTAACTTAAGTATTTAGTTTAAATTCAACGATGTTAAACAACTTAATAATCAAAAACTAAAGCTGCTAACGTGATTAAATATAGCTCAAAATTTCGCTAGTACCCGCTAGCACTAATTAACGCCCATCCATTACCCTTTAAGCACTGTTTGAATATAATCACACCATGCATTCGACAATAAGTTAGACAATAGTTCGGGTCTATTTGGCTTGTCCTTAAGTTCAAGCTTAAATTCAACCACCGAGCGCCATTCGGCCGAACCATTATCAGGACCATGGCCTTGCTGGTCTAAGACAGCTAAGTGGTGGTTAACAGCAGAAAACCACGGCCCTGTGCATGGCATATAGTTAAGTGGCGCTGGTATTTTCGCACTTTTCTGTGCTTTTGGCGGTACTATTGACTGTGGAATTGGCGGTACAGTCGAGACACAACCAACCGCAGATATCCCTAGCAGCAAAGTTTTAATATTTTTTAATAACAGTGCGGCCATATGACTCCCTAGACGGTTAATTGAACAGTCAATATTTTAACTAGATTATAGTAACCGTAAAAATAAACTAGTCTGCGTAATATGAGTTGATTAACGCGAGTGTCTGATCAATATCTCGTTTACTAATATCTAAATGAACAACTAAGCGACGGTTGACTGCATTACCAATATTTATGCCATGTAGTTGTAGATAACTTGCTAAATCTTGGCCACGATTAGCGCCCTGCGCGTGTGAAAAAGTCGGGAAGATCATATTAGTTTCCACCGCACTTAAATCGACCTCTACTTGATCCATTTGTTGTAATGACTTGGCAAAATAACCCGTTAACTGATGATCTTGTTGCAAGCGTGCAATATTATTGTCCAACGCATAAATACCTGCCGCTGCGATGATGCCAGCTTGGCGCATGCCCCCGCCAAGCATTTTCCTTAAGCGAATCGCCCTATCAATAAATTCCTTGCTACCACTAAGTACCGATCCTGCTGGCGCGCCTAACCCTTTGGACAAGCATAAAGATACCGAGTCAACATTGGCACATAAATCAGCGGCACTCACGCCCGATTGCACCACCGCATGCATTAATCTCGCGCCGTCCAAATGAACTTGTAGTTTGTTATCGCGCGCTAGGGTGCAAATATTGTCAAGCTCGGCTTGCGGCTGGACAAAACCCGACACGGTATTCTCAAGACAAACTAAGCGGCTAACGGCAAAGTGTGGATCATTAGGTCGAATAGCCTGTTCAACCTGCGCTGCACTGATATACCCTTTGGCCGTCGTTGATATTTGTTGCAACACGATACTGCCCAGTACCGACGCCCCGCCCGCTTCGTGACTGGCGATATGGTATTGGTCGCCGATAATAATCTCTTGGCCGCGCTGGCAATGTGCCATCGTGGCAATAAGGTTGCTCATGGTGCCCGATGGTACAAACAAGCTCGCTTCTTTATTAAGCAAGGTCGCGACCTTCTCTTGCAACGCAATAACGGTCGGATCTTCACCATAAACATCATCGCCAACCGGGGCATTGGCCATCACGGCACGCATCTCACTGCTGGGCCGAGTCACAGTATCACTGCGAAAATCTATCAGGTTATTAACAGGTGACATTGTTGTGCTGTTTATCGGGTAGCTTTTACGGATCATTTTAGTCCTTACTCAATTTAGTCTTGGTACTCGGCGAGCTTAAACAATACACTAATATACTGAATTATATTGGCTTAGTTCTGTTAGCCTATTTAGTGGCTATGTACCTTTAGAGTTAAGCTCAATGTACACAACTCCATTAGCTTAAAAGCTCAACCCCTGCACAGATGCTAGATTCACACTTGTTAGTGCGTATTTTTTAGATTGCTTGGTATCTAGACCAAACATTTGGAACGCGTTAGTGGATAAGATCAATAGGCGAGTGAAAATTGGCTCAATTCTATACTGGCCTTTGAGACCCCCTATCTACCACATTAAAATCAGAAATTTATAAAATCGCAGCGCTAAAGCACTTTATTCCAGCTTTCTTGACCCAAGTTTTAAAAGCAATCATTAGAACAGTTACAGCACCTCACATTCGGTGATAAACTGCTGCCCTTACTCTGTATTTTATTTGTTATTTATCTAGGACTAGCATGTTTAATTTTTTTGAGAGTCTCATCAAGCCATTTCCACAGACTTCTATTTCGCAACCGCCTAACACCTTATTTGCTTTTTTCAGACACTATAATAAAGGTATTGAAAAGTACCTAATTATGATGTCATTAATGACCGCCATTTTAGCCATGGGTGAAGTTTATCTTTTTAGCTTTATGGGCGAATTAGTCGACTGGCTGAGTGGCAAACCCGACCAAGCGTTGCTTGAAGAGCACGGCAGCTATTTTCTCATGATGGGTTTACTGGTATTAATCGGTATGCCCTGCATTATTTTGTTACACACAGCATTGATACATCAAACAATTTTGGGTAATTACCCAATGGCTATTCGCTGGAGCATGCATCGCTATCTTCTCAAGCAAAGCATGGCATTTTATCAAGATGATTTTGCCGGCCGGCTCGCCACCAAGGTAATGCAAACGTCCTTGTCGATTCGTGAAGCTTCCACCAAGTTACTCGATGTATTTGTCTATATTATTGTCTACTTCGTCTCACTTTTGTTTTTAATCGCACAAGGCGATACCCTATTCTTAATCCCATTATGCCTATGGTTAGCGTGTTACATTTTCATTCAGTTGCACTATATTCCACAATTAAAAAAAGTGTCGACCAAACAGGCTGATGCACGTGCAGAAATGACCGGCGCAGTGGTTGATAGTTATACCAACATAGCGACGGTTAAACTCTTCTCGCATACTGATCGTGAAGAAGCTTACGCAAAAAACAGCATGCAAAGTTTTTTAGAAACCGTCTACATGCAAATGCGATTGGTGACCAAACTCGGTTTTTTTGTCCAATACAATAACCTGATTTTAGTTTTTAATGTCTGTGCTTTATCAATCTATTTATGGCTAGACGGAGCTGTTTCAGCTGGGGGCATCGCAATCGCCGTTAGTTTGTCATTGCGTTTAAACGGCATGTCGCAGTGGATCATGTGGGAGATGAGCTCGCTGTTTGAAAATATCGGCACTGTGATCGATGGCATGAACAGCCTATCAAAACCTCACTCAGTAAAAGATAATGAAAATGCCCAACCGCTTGTCGTCGGACAAGGTAAAATTGAATTCAATCAGGTTAATTTTAACTTTAGTGAGCAACTACCGCTCATTACCAATCTTAACTTGCAGATCAAAGCTGGCGAGAAAGTAGGCCTTGTTGGCCGATCTGGCGCGGGTAAATCTACCTTAATAAATTTGTTAATGCGCTTTTACGATTTAGGATCTGGTCAAATACTCATCGATGACACCGACATTAAAAGCGTCACACAAGAGAGCTTGCGCGCCCAAATAGGTATGGTGACACAAGATACCTCACTGCTGCACCGAAGCGTAAGAGACAATATTATTTACGGTCGCCCCGATGCCAGTGAAGAGGAAATGCGCCAAGCGTGTATCCAAGCGCAAGCGCATGATTTTATCCAAGAGCTTGACGATAACAACGGCGGCTTAGGCTATAACGCGCAAGTAGGTGAACGCGGAATTAAACTCTCCGGTGGTCAACGTCAACGCATTGCTATTGCTAGGGTACTATTGAAAGATGCGCCAATATTACTATTAGATGAGGCGACATCGGCACTAGACTCTGAAGTCGAAGCCGCTATCCAGCAACATTTAGAGCAGTTAATGCAAAACAAAACTGTAATTGCTATCGCTCACCGCTTATCGACAATTGCCGCTATGGATCGTTTAGTCGTCATTGATAAGGGACAAATTATAGAACAAGGAAGCCACGCACAACTGCTTGCTAAAAAAGGGGTTTATGCTCAGCTGTGGGCACACCAAAGTGGGGATTTCTTAGGAGAGCAGTAGCACTCAAACAATCTAGAGTAGCGCGCTACTCTAGATTGTTATGCGCTTATTTGGGTGTTGTCTGACAATCACCGCTGCAAGTTCCAAATTGTACTGACAACTAATTAAAAACAACCTCATATCCATAGATGGGCTACCAGAACTTCACTAGCAATATTAAGCATTGGCGTCACTATCACGGGATTATTGCCTAGCGTCTACTGCTTTTATGCAGCAACGATATTTAGGTCATTCGGTGTTCATTATTACCAAACGGTCAAAGTACTCATTCAATCAATCACTCAATTAATCTCGCGCTAATGAGTGCGCTGTATTTGCTAATCATCTACTGAATATCTTTAGCGCACCAAAGGTTCGCGCCACATTGATCAATAAAATCGTACTATTGAATATTATATTTATTAGTGCGTTAGAAGTTAATCATTACTACTGACTATGCACCGACATCAACGCGCAATAAATAGACTCCCAAATATAATATCGTGCATTATACTTAATTAGTACTGTTCATCACTAAAAGCCCCTTTAGTATGATTAAACTATTTTCTATTGAAGAACAATTTCGGTTACCAAGCACTATCGTGTTCGCCGTTATTGCGCTTTGTATTGTTCCTTTCCTGTTACAGTTACTCGGCATCGATTTTGGCAATTCAGTTGCCGTTGCTACCTCTAGTCAAGCGCCAGAACTTAGCCAGATAACAACTGATGAGATGTTTTATCGTTTATCAGGCGGCTTTACTCATGCTCTGCTTGAATGGACAGCATTTAGTGCTGCAATCTTCGTCGTGCTATTGGCTTTTTGTCATTACTCAATCACTAACGATATAACGACACCTGTGATTGGGGTCGCTTTATTTTGCGCTGGTGCGATGGACGCTTTTCACACCCTAGCCGCAACAAGGTTAATCAGTGCTGTAGCCCCAAATACCGATTTAATCCCGTTTACGTGGGCCCTATCCAGAGTTTTCAATGCAATTATTATGATTGCTGGGGTTGGGGTTTTTTTATCGGGAAGAAAAATAAAGCCTCAAAGTGGCCTTCAGTTTATTGTTATAACCAGCCTGATCTTTGCATCAATCGGCTATTTACTGATTTACTTTTCTGCAACCAGCCATAACTTACCGCAAACTCAATTTCCTGACGCCATTATTCGCCGTCCTTATGACATAGTGCCGTTGGTATTGTTTTTACTGGCTGGCTTAGTTGTTTATCCCCTCTTTGCCAAACGTTACCCGAGTATTTTTGCGACCGCGTTATTATTGAGTGCCTTGCCCGAAGTAGCGGTCGAATTGCACATGGCTTTTGGCTCGCAACGACTATTTGATAGCGATTTTAATATCGCTCATTTTTTAAAAATCATTGCTTACGTAATCCCCTTGGTTGGGCTGGTATTAGACTATGTGCAAACCTATAAAAATCAAAAACGTCATCATGAACAATTAATGGCAGCCCACCAGACACTGAACACTAAGGCATTTGAGTTAGACAAAATTAATAACCAA
Organism: Gammaproteobacteria bacterium; assembly: GCA_013214945.1. Taxonomy (NCBI): domain Bacteria; kingdom Pseudomonadati; phylum Pseudomonadota; class Gammaproteobacteria; species Gammaproteobacteria bacterium. The sequence continues at coordinate 80,200 of JABSRT010000008.1, read as the reverse complement.
TTAACCCAATCGAATGCCGAATTAGAAAAATTCGCCTACATCGCCTCGCATGATTTACAAGAACCGCTGCGTAAAATTCAAGCATTTGGCGACCGCCTGCATAAGCGTATTGAGCATAGTGATGACGAGAAATCCGTCGACTACATCAACAGAATGCAAAATTCGGCAACCCGAATGCGCAGCTTAATCGATGACTTGTTGAGATTCTCTCAGGTCGGTAGTGACGATTACATTCTTAAACAGACCGACCTTAATGAAGTGTTAAAAACTGCTATTGACGATTTGCACATCAGTATTGATGAAAAATCAGCGCAGATAAACATCGGCCACTTACCCACGATCTCAGGTGAGCATAACAAGTTATATCAGGTTTTTTTAAACCTATTATCCAATGGACTTAAGTTTTCCAAGCCCAACCAACCACCCATTATTAACGTCACCAGCCAACAGATAGTAAGGGATAAGATCCAGTACTGGCAAATCACAGTGCAAGATAATGGTATTGGTTTTGAACAACAATACGCTGAAAAAATATTTGAAATATTTCAGCGTTTACATGGCCGTAGCCAATACCAGGGCACCGGCATTGGCCTAGCTATTTGTAAACGAATTGTTGAAAAGCACAATGGTAAAATTTACGTGGAATCGGTATTAGATAAAGGCACATCCTTTATCTTGCTGTTCGAAGCATAATTGTATCGGAGCAATATAATGAGTGACAAAGTAGCCCCAATAAGAATACACATGTGTGATGATGATCCCGACGACCAATTATTGGTCAGTGATGCTTTAGAGGAAGCCCGCTTAGGTAATCCGATAGACTTTACCAATAATGGTAAAGAGCTATTTCAGTATTTAAACCGTGAGGGGAAATATAGCCACTTGGTTGATCAGCCATTGCCAGGATTAATTCTGTTGGATTTGAACATGCCAATAATGGATGGGCGAGAAGTATTAGCTAAAATTAAGCAACATGAAAGATTTCGCTCTATTCCAATCATTGTGTTGACTACCTCGAAAGCAGAAGCTGATATTGCACGAACTTACGACATGGGGGTTAACTCTTTTATTATGAAACCAGTGTCGTTTGAAAGCTTAGTCGACATGGTCAAGTCCGTGACTGACTATTGGTTTCATTTAGTCTCGCTACCAAAAGAGTAACTGATAAATATGGGTAAATATTCGAATTTTAGCATTCTAATCATTGAAGATGACGAAGATGATTACATCTTATTAAAAGAACTTTTAGTCGAGACGGTTGGTGATATTGGCGCTATTGATTGGGCTGAAGATTTCAAGTCGGCGCAACAAAAAATTGCCTCGGAGCAATTCGATTTTTATTTCTTAGACAATCATTTAGGTGCTGAGCTTGGCTTAGAATTAATTGTCGAAATAAAGCAACGCTATGAAACAGCTCCACCCATTGTCATGTTATCTGGTGTCAATGATTACCAAACTGATCTCGATGCAATGGAGAAAGGGGCCGATGATTATTTAATAAAAAGCGAACTAACTCCGCACTTGCTTGAAAGAACATTTCGCTATTCGTTAAAAAGTAAAGATTATGAAACTAAATTGGCTAAGCTGGCGCATTTTGATGGTTTAACTGGCTTATATAATCGCAGTATATTTAATGAATTACTGATTAAATCTATCCATCACAGTGAGCGTTCAGGCAATAAATTTGCACTGGTCACCTTGGATTTAGACAATTTCAAATTCATTAATGATCATTATGGCCACCCAGCTGGCGACCAACTATTAACCAAGATTGCCCGTCGACTAAAGCACTCGACTCGCAGTTCAGACATCGTGGCAAGGATTGGCGGTGATGAATTTTCGTTATTATTAAAAGATGTAAAAAGCAACTCTGACTTCGTGATGTTAATCGAAAATATCATGGCACTTTTCCAAGCACCGATTCAAATCGATAGTAAATCAGTCTCAGTGACAACCAGCGCTGGCATTGCCATTTATCCCGATGATACGAAAAAAGCCAATGAATTAATAGACCATAGTGATAGAGCGATGTATCAGGCTAAATCACTCGGCCGCAACACGTATAGTTTTTATAATCAACAATTACATCAAGAGGCTATCACTAAGCATCAATTGGAAGTCGAACTCAATGATGCGATTAATAACAACCTATTGCTGTTGTATTATCAACCCATTGTTTCATTAGCAACGACCAAAATCAGTTCCTATGAAGCGTTGCTAAGGTGGCCGGACCATCAAGGGGGCTTTCGCAATACCGAAGAATTTATTGAAATCGCTGAAGAGAGCAGTTTAATTCTACAAATAGGCGATTGGGTTTTCCAACACGCCTGTCTGCAGCTTAAACTGTGGTCAGAACAAGGAATCGATGATCGTCACCTTTCAATCAATGTCTCAGCAAACCAGTTTGAAACTGACGATTTTAGCGAACTCGTCATCAAACATCTCAAAGCGACGCCTAATATAGCGCAACAAATAACCTTTGAACTGACAGAGCGCAAGCCTTTAGTGGTATCAACAACAACCATAAATAGGCTGCAAAAATTAGCCGCATTAGGATTCACCTTTTCTGTCGATGACTTTGGCATTGGCCATTCATCTATCTCTTATTTACGCGCTTTTCCAATGGCAACAATAAAAATTGATAAATCAATTACCCAAAATATATTAACTTCTAAAGAAGATCTCGCACTGTGTACTGCCATTATCGCCTTAGGTAAGGCATTAAGCCTCGGTGTTATCGCCGAAGGTGTAGAAACACAAGAGATAGCGAGCATACTTATCGAACTCGCATGCCCATACGCGCAAGGCTATTTATATGCTAAGCCACTACCGTTGTAGTACATTCGGATACGGTAGTACATTCGATACGTTAGTAAATGGGGCTCGCATCAACTTAAGGAGCTCATTCCCTAGTTTAAAACATACTAATACACTAATAGACTGAAATTATTGGCCTATTAGCGGTTGCTGCCGTTCCAAAATTTATTAATTTATCGAGCGACGCCAGAATAAGCGTATTGACTCAATTATCAACGTCAATAAAGTCGGCTAACGACTTGCTAAGATTAAAATCTTATATGCCCAGCTATTCAGCGCGCGGTGTAACAAATAGGGACGATTTGATCGATATTGATATGGATCGAGACGGTATTTACGATCTAAATGGGGTCGATGTCAGGCTTAAGTATCGCTATTTAGACAATACTGATATTTACAAACGAATAGATATCCCAAGTGAGTTCTCTATTGAAGAAGAAGGCATTGATTACACCTATATTGGCTACGACTGGAACGATGATAACAACGTTAAGTCCGGTAATTGCTTTGTTAAATATACCCAAGCACAAAATTTGTCAACGCCTCCAACCTACGAAGTTATCAGCAACGGCTGCTAATTAACGCCTAGATAATAGCTATTGGCAAGCCGTATTTATTTGCTGGTGCAACGTGGCTAATCTCGATGATGACAGATCTAAGTTCAAGGCTCTGGCCGCTCGTTTATTGACTCTAACTGATCCAACACATACTGGTGGCGTATTTTTTAGCAACCCGGTTAGCTTGTAAAACTGCAGCATACCAGTAAAAGACGCTAATATTTCATCTTGTGATGGCGCAATGGCAATAGTGGCCCCTAAAGATAAATATGTCGGGTCAGCACTAAACACAATCAACCGCTGCTTCGCAAAAAAAGTTAGACTAGCGGTCAATTGCTCTTTAGTTAAACCATGGTTGACTCCCAATACCACCGCGTCAAAATGTCCCGGTAAGTCCATTGCTTTGACCAAGCTGCGCATATCGCCCTGATCGATTGACGTCGTCATGATATCTAAGCCATTTAAAATAGCTGATAATTGACTGTGTGACTGGTTAATGACTAAGACCCGCTTTACTTTGGGTAATACTTTACTAATTAAGTAAGCGTAACTCGGTAGTTGCACACTATAAACCAACATACCATTTCGATGTTTATTTAAGTGATGTTCAGCACAAATTCGAATGACTTTAACAGTATTATCATAGTGACAAGGCACCACCTTTAAGTCATTAATACCGCTACGCTGCATCATTAATTTCGCATTAACTTTAAGGTAACCAATAATAACTTTTTGAATTGTTTTACCTTCACTAACATCAAATACCTGATTGTTAGCGAAGGTGATACTGCTGAAAAACACTAAAATATACATCAACCTCATGCGCTTTTTTCCTTAAAAGCTAATTTTAACCGACCCACCAAGCGTTAGATTATTCGACGACTTAATCAGCCCTCTTATATATGGCGAACCAATAAGTAATTGGTCGGTATATCGTACAAAACCTGCCGTCTTTATTTGGCTTTGACCACATATTTTTAGGGCTTTAGAAAAACCAATTTTAACGAAATGGCTATTGAGATCAGAAACACCGTGAGTAATGCCAACTTCAGAATTAAGGCTTAACAAGTCGTTGACTTGATATGAATGTAAAAGATTAAGTTTTAATTGCGGTGTAAAACCGGCATTTTCTAATGAAAAGCCACGAGATTGATCAATAACAGCCGGGCCTTGCTTGACTGTACTGTCAGCGATACTGGCAAAAACTTTGAAGTTATGACCCGCAACTTTCGTGGTAAGTTCAGCTTCAACGCCATATAAATCAACAAAATGCTTATTCTGGGGGTTAAACACCTCAACGGTCTTTTCTTCGACAATTAGTCCCTCATAACGAGAGAAAAACAGACTAAGGTCAAACTCGGTCCGCGCGACTAAACTGGCGTAATGAAAACCTAGTTCAGCGTAAGTATTTTGTTCATGTTTTAATCCACCAGGAGATGTTTTCCCCTGAAACCAGATACCTGATTCGATATCATAATCATTTTCTTCAACATCAACAAAGTAACGAAAACCACCCTCTTGTTCCCATAAACTTGGGCGACGGAACGAATAAGAAGCACTAGCTCGAATCGATGATGAATCTCCGATTCGGTGCAAACCAGAGATCCGCGCCTGATTGTTCTTTTTTTCAGTGAGCAACGAAGTCGTTTCATTCATAAAACTGCTCGACAGGGTCGTATCACCTACTGAGTAAGAGACACTGGAAAATGCCTGCCGAGTGGTTAAGTGATGTCGGTTAAAATCAAGTGAGTAGACCGGAGAGAAAATGGTGTCTTTGACTACGCTATACCCTAAAGACCAAGCCCAAGTATCATTGTCAAAATAATAAGAAGCCTGCAGTGATTTCCGTTGTTCATCGACCTCAACTGGCACGTTCATTTTATAAACTTCACCAGCAAACAAGCCCGTAGCGGCTCCTTCTTGCAGTACGGTTTGGTATAATGAGTAATAACGATAATCGGCACTTGGGCGATAACCATTATAAACAATAGCGGTTGCAGTTTGACTATCTAATGCGTACAAATCACCTAAGGCAGGTGACAATACCACCAACGGAAAAACTATATTTAGCTCTTCATATTGATGCCATTGACTAATATTGACAGATAGTTGAACTTTATGCTGCTTATTCAATGCATACTCGGCCGACAAACCGTATAGGGTGATGTCTTGACTGGTTTTACCTGGCATTGCTGAGTATTCACCAGCGCGCCCCTGTTTTGTTCCTTGCGAACGTTTAAAGGTCGCACCCAATCCGAGAGCTTGCTTTGAGTAATCGTACGATAAAGAAATAGCGGTATTGTCACTATCATCGCTAAAATTGTTAAAACCAGTTGACTGCAGTTTACTCGCAGTCACAGCAACTAAAGAATCACCAAACTTATCTTGATACCGTGCTGTATACCGCTCGCTCAACCCATCAATGTAATATTTAGCTGAGGCAATGCGCCGCTCAGTTTTGCGCTTAGTTTTGATATGAAGGGTGCCGTTAAATGAATTAGAACCATAATTAGTGGCATCAGGGGCCCTGGTCAATTCAATTGTCTCAACATCATCAATAGAAATCGGTAAATTCCACCACGACACACTGCCCAGCCCCGATTGTAATACCGTTGTATTATCAATCAATACCAACATCCGCCGAGGCGATATAGGTGACAGTTCATGATAGCCAAACGAAATCTCAAAATATTCATTACGTGCCATTGATACGCCAGGAAATAACGCAATAGCATCAACTATCGATTCAATACCAAAAGCTGCAATATCCTCAGCGGTGATAACCGACACCGGCACCGGGTTATCAAGCACACTCTTTTCAAATATCGGGCCCGCATCGCTTTGTTCTACATCCTGCCATAAATCTTGCGCTTGCAGATTAACACTTACCGCTAAAGCCAGTTGAGCTATTATTATTTTTTTCATGGAATTTCTACATCGGATAGGTTAATAAACTAAAGTGAATAATATTCACTAAACAATGGCATAAGCTCGCTAATAAAATACTTTGGTATTTTTTAAAAATATAACCATACATCAGCCCAGCACCAAACGCCGTTAACATATAACTAGTGCCAGCCCCTGCATGTACCGCGCCAAAGAACAACGACGCTAATATCCAGCCCGATGTTGGCGAAAACCATTGGGCCAATTTAGCTTGAATCATACCTCTAAAAACTATTTCTTCGGCAAAAGCCGTCGAAAAGGATTTCACCAATACAAACAGTATTGAGGCGTTGCCGAGCCATTTAGGATCAAACGCTAAATTCAAACTAAAACATGCCAATGCCACAATGCTAAACGCGGCCAATAACGTAAAAATAAGTGAATGTGAGCTAACATTGCCGATCACTTGCTTATTTTTTGCAACATGTAACAAAACGATTAACCCAGCTAATGCTTTATCGTAATTAATATACATTGAATAAGGAATTGAACTGGTAGCGCCAATACTCAAGTTATCAATGACCAATACATTGTTAAATCCTGGGATCAGGTGTAAAAATAAGGCGGCCGCAGTGAAAAAGACGACACTATCAGTTAAAATGGTTACATATTGATTCTTAAAGTAACTAGTTTCACTTGTTAGAAAATAAAACCCGTTTAATAACAGTACAATAACTGGGATTTGCCACGCTATTGCGCCTTCTAACCACAACAGTGCTACTAACACAACAAAAGTACAGCTTAGTTTAAAGATTGAACACTTTAGTTGGCTTAGTGAAAAAAATGTAACATAAGCCAAAGAAATTAAATACATTGATACAACTTTGTGATAAAAATTGCATTTTAGTGCAGAAGTAATAAAAGTCAATTATATATTTAGTTTGTTTATTTTTTAGACTCTAACGAGGTAAAGTTGAAAAATTTTAAATACCATAGTTTACTGATTGTTTTTTTTGTAACCGGGCTTATCGTTATTCTCTTGGCCCACGAAAAATGGCGCCAGCAGCAAGGTTCCGTGTTAGAAACCAATAAAAATATTATATTACAGACCCTTGCTTACGCAACATATCAAGATCTTAACGGCCTTAAAAACACGCTGGAATTACACAGTATTCAAACTATTGACTTGTGGCAAGTAACAGACAAGTTTGGCACGGTATTAATGTTTAACAAGCCGCAGGCGGCCGAGCTAAACACAGATCTGCAACAACAGACCACCCTGTCAATCGTGATAAAACCAGAAACAGATCTGTGGGCGTTTGGTGAAGTTAAACAAGATAACCTAAGTGTGACAATAACCTTTAAAAATATCGAGTTAATCAATCCCATTTACTTGTGGGCACTGTTGATGCTTCTCACATACTTCGTTTTATATATGTTAAACCGAAAATCTCTCACTAACGCCCACGAACGCCAATTCAATACTCTGGATCAACAACGCAACCGTTTAATGGGATCGCTCAGCGGATTAAACAAGCATAAAAGTGAGTTAACCGATAAATATAACAGTCTTAAACTCGAAAATAATAAGCTCAATGCAGCAATCACCAATTTAAACCACGAACAAGATGCGTTAGCACAAAGAATTAAACAACAACGCGCCGGAAAAAGCTTATTTGTGGCTGACCTTTGCCACGAAATCAAAACCCCGCTGACGTCGCTTTATGCCCTGCTCACTAAAGTAGCCGATCCACAAAAACTGAAAATTCACGGCTCAAAAATCACTAAAAACAAACAACTTTTAAGCTCGTTTTTAGACGATTTTATCGAATTGGCTAAAAGTGACAGCGGCAGTTTCAGTGTCAACAAAACCTGGTGTAATTTAAGTGTCGTTGCACAAGAAGCTATCGATATAGCGACTTCACATAATTCTAATGCGCGTGATATGGTATTAACATACAACACGGCTCAATTAGAGTGTTTAACTGATCCTCTTCGGATCAAGCAAATTTGTATCAATTTACTGACCAATGCAATGAAATATGGCGGCAATTTCATTCATTTAGACATTACGGTAGATCCTGCTAGAACAGACAATTTAAGCCTAACAGTCCGCGATTATGGCAAAGGAATAGCACAAGACACTAAGGAAAAAATATTTAATGCCTTTGAGCGCGGTTGTCTTGATGAGAACAAAGAGTATGAGGGCATAGGTTTAGGCCTGCATATTGTATGTAATATATGCAACGCGCTTGGTGCCTCAATTAATGTCTATGATGCGATCCCGCAAGGTTCCATTTTTGAAGTAAGAATGCAATGCCAAACTAAAAACACCAACGAAAAAATTGCTGAAATTACTGGTGCTAGCATCGCATTTATCGGCAACAAAAGCCCGATCCGGCTCGCATTGTCACAATCTTGCGGCGACGGTACTTTTATTGATTCTTTTGTCGATGAATACAGTTTTTTAGAACACCTGAGCCTCGAACAACCGAGCTACGATTTAATCGTTAGCCACGGTACATTCAACCGCTTTAGTACTCAGGTAAAGGAAGTTGCCTCACAGTCAGACGTCAAATTAATCGAGCTGTCTAATCCAACAGCTTTTGAAACGCTACCACAGTATGAACAATCAAATATAACTCAGCTAACCCCTGACATTATTAGACAACTTATTGGTGACTTGCCTAACCAACATCATTATCAGGGTAATGTCTTATTACTAGACGATACCCCAAGCAATACCTTGCCAATTCGCCAAATGGCTGGCCTTGATTACACCATTCTAGTTACTGATAATATTCATGATGCAATGTCAGCAGCCAAGGCCACCAGCTTTAGTTTGATCTTGGTTGATTTGAAACTGTTTGACGGTGAGCAAGGATATGATTTCATCACTCGATGCCGGTTATTTGGGCTTAATACCGCAACAACAATTTATGCTTACACTGCAAGTTCGGTTAACTCGCTTTTAGATTTTTGTATTTTAACCGGCGCCGACAATATATTAGAAAAACCAGTCGCACAGCATCTCACCATTGAACAACTCATCAAGACAAAAAGATCCATTGCAATTCAGGTCCCTAATTTTGTGTTGCCAGAGCAACTGCTTAGCCTTACTGGTGAAACTTTTATCAATGATGTTACACACTGGCAACGAGAAATCACCCGTTTTCTATCACGCGAAAATGCGACCGGACGCTGTATATACGATGAAGTTTTTAGCTATATATTAACCCTTAGTACCGATTCTGACGCGATCCAGGTAATAGATTATCTGCTCCAAAGGTTGCATCAGTTTATCCAAAGCAAAGACAAAATAGACTCAACAAATATAAGCTAAGCCGAAGTCATCATTGACAAAGTGGGGTTATAAAATAACGCTGGTGTCGTCAGAAAAAGTTATAGTGGCTTTATCATATGATAAGGGGACAAACAAAGTCAGTCGCGGTGCGATCTATATCAACCAATTACTGTCAGTCTTATACAAATTCAACCAAACGCCCAGTCAATGTGAGAAACAGCTAAAGTAGCGCCACCGTTCAGTTTAACGCTTTTATTGTTTCTCTAATTCGAGTTTTTGCTCCACCAAACCGTTTAACTCACTTAATAACCCCTGCATTTGCCCCTCAAGCAATTTTAGTTCTTGTTGCGCTTGCTCACTGTCATTGCCGCGTAATGCCTGGATTTGTTTATTGAGTTCTTGGATTTTTTGTTTCACTTCCTCAATACGTTGTTCTATTTTCTCTACTGGAGTCTGCTCTTTTTTATCCGCTTTTACGCTGCCTTGTTGCAGCTGCTCGCTGGCTTTTTTATTCACCTCAGCTATAGTTTGTTCCTGCTCACTCTCTTGCTTTTCTCGCCCCGCTTGGGATATCGAGACAGTAACACCAGCCGATGTCTGTTGCTGTGCGTTTGTTTGCTCTTCGGCTGGCTGGACTTGCGATTGCACACGGGTGGTAGCACCAACACTAGCTTGGCTGGCTGATAAAAGTTCCATCTAAAATCCCCAAAAAAATGTAATTATCGTTCCTTATAAGTCTATCGGCACAAAAAAAAATTACTTTAACATGTCACTGAAAAACGAATGTAAAAACAGCAGGACAATCAATGTTCTCAACCGCAGTGCGGATCAAAAATTCACAGTAATTTGTCCCGTAGCGTCAATACCATCAGCCCTGCACAGTGTAAGCCCGAATTTAAAACATTAATTTCGACCAAAATCTTACATAAACATCATCAAGATAAGCAATTTCACCATCAAATATCTACGCCACCTTATTGAACAAAATGGCGTGAGTGATCAACTAAATTCACCACACAGATTAACGCTGAGTTCTCTTCGAACATGACTTGGCGTTAAACCCGAGGCAATTAGAAAATGTAATTTCGCAAAAGCTGCTTCTAATGTCATATCTCGTCCGGCAACGACACCTAATTTATTCATTGTTTCGCCGGTTGAATAAATCCCTTGATTAACACTACCAATCACACATTGGGTGATATTTAATACCACGATATCTTGCTGATAAGCTTGTTCTAACAATCTAATTAAAGAGCTGTCCATGCTCGGGGTATTGCCCATCCCGTAAGTTTGAATGATCACCGCTTTAAACTCATTATGAGCAAAAATAGAGTCAAGAATTAAAGTTGAAATTCCCGGATAAACTTGTAATACCAACACCGCATTGCATTTGAATTTTGGCACTAAAAACGAGCGCGGCTCAGTTTTAAGGAGCAAATCATTCTTCAGACTAATTTGTTTGGTTACTTGCCCAAGATTCGGGTAATTGGGCGAATTAAACGCATCGAACTCCGTTGCCTTAAACTTCGAACTTCTATTGCCACGTAAAATGCTGCCGTTAAAACAAATGCACACTTCTGGCAATTCGTTCGACGCCGCTAATAACATGGCCTGCTCGATATTACCTAAGGCATCACTGCCACCGACCGCTAACGGGATCTGCGAACCGGTTACCACAATCGCTTTGGTTAACCCCTGAAACATAAAAGATAATGCAGATGCTGTATAAGCCATGGTATCAGTACCATGTAACACCACAAAACCATCATATTGGTCCCAGTTATCCAACAATCTTTGACCTAAGCCAGTCCAGTTTTGTGGCACTAAATTAGCACTATCAATCAAGACATCAAGACTAACAAAATCATATTTTGGTAACTGCGGATTCACTTGCGCCACTAGCTTGTCTTCGAGCCGGTCTTTAAGTAAGTTATCAAAGTTAGCCATCGGCACATAACCCTCAGGTGAAGGCTCCATACCCACAGTACCACCCGTGTAAAGCAATAATATTTTAGGCTGTTTGGTAGTCATTAGCCGACCTCAAGCATAGCGAGAGGATTTAATAAGGTGTCTAATTGTTCTTGGTTTAAGTAGCCATGGCTCAGGACCAACTCACTAATCGTTTTATTTTCTCTCAGCGCTTGCGACGCAATGGCTGAGGCATTGCTATAACCAAGCACTGGCACTAACGCTGTGATGGTGCCAATGCTATTAGTGACATGTTCTTGGCAACGACTTACATTGGCCGTAATGCCAGTAATACATTTTTCGTTAAGCATATTACAGCTTGAAGTCATCATTTTTATTGAATTAAGTAGGTTATAAATGATTAAAGGTTCCATTGCGTTAAGCTGAAGCTGCCCCGCTTCTGCTGCTAAGGTTACCGCTAAATCATTACCAATCACTTGATACGCTGTTTGATTAACCGCTTCAGGAATAACCGGATTAACTTTACCCGGCATAATGCTTGATCCCGGTTGTACTGCTGGCAAAGATATTTCACCAAAACCGGTGCGTGGTCCACTAGACAACAAGCGTAAGTCATTACAAATTTTACTCAATTTAACCGCTAGGCGTTTTAAAATACCCGAGTAATAAACAAACGCGCCCATGTCTGAAGTCGCTTCAACTAAGTTACCCGCCTGCACCACTGGTTTATTTGACAGCTTTGCTAAATGGGCAATAGCAAGAGTGCCGTAATCTTTATGGCTGTTAATGCCGGTACCTATTGCAGTACCGCCTAAGTTAACTTCACAAAGTAATTTACCCGCTTCTTCTATCCGGCTAAGCTCCTCACCAATTGTGACTGCAAAGGCTTTAAACTCTTGCCCAAGCGACATTGGCACGGCATCTTGGAGCTGAGTTCTGGCCATTTTTATCACTGGTGCAAACTCAAACGACTTTTGTTCAAAGGCAATTTTTAATTGTTTAATCGCGGCTAATAACGTATCGCCCGCCAATTGAATGCCAACGCGAGCAGCTGTCGGGTAAGCGTCATTGGTTGATTGACAGCGATTGACATCATCATTTGGGTGTAAATACTGGTACTGGCCTTTGTTATAGCCTAGTTTGACCAAGGCTAAATTTGCAATCACTTCATTGGCATTCATATTGGTCGACGTGCCTGCCCCACCTTGAATAACATCCACCACAAATGCTTGATGGTAGTTGCCAGCGATGATCTCGCCACAAACAGCCTCAATCGCCTGCGCCTTGTCTGATGGTAACAAACCAAGTTGTTCATTAGCATGAGCCGCCGCCGCTTTAACCATTGCTAGACCTTGAATCAATTCAGGATAGTGGCCAATTGGGGTGCCGGTTATAGAAAAATTATCTACCGCGCGCTGTGTTTGAATGCCATACCAAAGATTGTTAGATAGTTCCATGGTGCCAAGTAAATCGTGCTCAATACGCGTCTTCATTGCTGTTACCCTTGTTTATTAGTGCTCTAAATATTGGTGCTATTAAAACAAAATTGTTAGGTAACCACGATTTGACACTCTAGCTTACATTGGTGCTAGTTGATGCGCTTTATGCGTCGTTACGCATCTTTCGGATCATTGTTTAAACAAGCTAACAAACGTATGATGGCGCTATTTGTTGAATGCTCAACTCACTCGTGACCTAGGAAAATCGGTGCCAATCAATTCAAATTTTTCCAATAACCTGCAGCTACTGTGCAATTACTATAAATCAATTGCCCAAGTGTGCCGCCGCTTAGAAATTAATCGCGCCCAATTTAATCGCTATCTCAATGGCAGGCATAAGCCAAGCGCCAATACCATGCTACGAATTTGTGAATTTTTCGGGGTTGAAGAGTTCGAAATTATGATGCCTCACAGTCAATTTAAATTATTAATTGAAGTAAGGCCGCGCCCGCAGCATGATCAAACAACAACGGCGCATGAGACTAGCCATTTACTAAAATTAGAACAATCGAGTACCAGTGAACTTGATAAATACCTCGGTTATTATTTTGAATATTACATGTCTCTGGCCCATCCTGGTAAAATTCTGAGAACCCTAGTATGTTTTGAAAAAAAAGGCGGAAAGGTCTATTACCAGCGAACCGAACGCATTGTCGAACCACCGCACAAAAAGGCATATCATGGCATTTATTTAGGCATGGTTAATTTTTTGGTCGACCGGATTTTTATGGTTGATTACGAATCGCTAACAGCCCATGAAATTTCTCAAACGATCCTGTTTCCTACCTTTAAAAACCGTATTTCACAATTAAGGGGCTTAAAAATTGGCGTCAGTGGCAGCGGCGAGCGCATGCCGAGCTGTACTCGGGTGGTTTATGAGTATTTAGGACTGACGATCAACTTAAAAAAAGCATTTTCGTTTTGTGGCCTTTACGCGCTTGACTCTCCTGAAATTGATAGCTCAATAAAACAGGCGATAAAAAATGATATGGCCCAAGGTGAATGGCATTTTAGGGCAAAGCATTTAGACTGATAAGAGCAGCCTGCATATTGGCTGCTAACCGATAAATTTAGCCAACAACGCTGTTACTAGCCCTGTGGTACTGTCATAAACTAGTGTTGCGACACTGTCATAAAATACTAGAGTTGTGGCACTGCTGATTATTTACTTATTGACCGTTATTGCGGCTAGATAATTTATATAGCGGGATGATTTAATAACTGTGCTTCAATTTTGATCCTCGTTCCTCCATCGTAATCACAAGACTCACCTGACTGTTTCATCGTAATTCCATACCTAAAGTCCCCCCAAGATACCACCTGATTATTTAGCTAACCTAACGCCAGAGTAGAATTACACGACAGCTGTTTGCCGCCAATAAACAAAAACAACATCCAAATTTGTCATAGTTGATTTGAAACAAACTTTGGTTAAATAGATTTGTCAGCAAAAAACACAAACACATTTAAGCTATTGAATTAAATGAATTAAAAGCAAACCCTTGGCTTGAGCCCAACCAGCGCCGCAATTGGTTGATTTTTGTCAATTTGATGTCACTGAATAAGGAATAAAGTTAATTACATCAAGGCAGTTACTGAGTTTTGATTACATTCATTAGCAACTAATTTAATACAGGCCTGATTGGAATTGAGCAATCAGTCGTAGCAGGCAGCATCGAACTTACAGTCTATTGCGCCAAGGTGCTTACATTGTCGACATAGATCAGCAACACAATCTTTATCGTATGTTTGACCGCTGTATCTAAATTAGAAAATATAACAAGAGAGTGATTAACTATGTCTATCCAACCTAAAATAAATATCGACCGCCGTAAACTTTTCAAAGGCGCGGCAGTAACAGCAACCGCTGCTGCGGTCGCCAGCATGATTTCTGCCCCAGCAACAGCTCAAACTAAAAAGTCAGCGAGTAAATCAAACGATGATTTGATGAAATATAAAGCGAACCAACTCGATGTTATCGAGCAACAAATGGTTCAACCTCCTTTACTGCCTAAACACGACCAAATTGCCAAGGGCAAGCCAAAGGTGGTTAAGGTTCGTTTAGTGATTGAAGAAAAACTTATTGAGCTAGAGCCTGGGGTTAAAACGTGGGCGATGACTTTTAACGGCTCGGTGCCTGGCCCAATGATTGTGGTGCATCAATATGATTATTTGGAACTTACGTTAGTAAATCCTAAATCTAATTCGTTGATGCATAATATTGATCTGCATTCAGCAACTGGGGCAATGGGGGCGGGCGACCTAACTCACGTTAATCCTGGTGAAGAAGCAACGGTGCGGTTCCGTTGTATCAAAGCCGGTGTTTTTGTTTATCACTGTGCCCCAGGTGGCATGATGATCCCATGGCATGTGGTATCTGGCATGAATGGGGCCATGATGGTCTTACCGCGTGAAGGCTTAACTGATGAAATAGGTAACTCAGCACCTTATGATAAAGCCTATTATATCGGTGAACAGGACTTCTATATTCCGCAAGATAACAAGGGCAACTATAAGCACTACGATAGCGCACTCGCCGGTTTTAATGACACAATGCAAGTGATGAAAGGCTTGGTGCCAACCCATATTGTCTTTAATGGTGCTAAAGGCGCGATCACTGGCGAAAATTCGATGACCGCAAATGTTGGCGAAACCGTACTATTTATTCATTCACAAGCCAATCGTGATACACGCCCTCACCTAATTGGCGGACATGGCGATTTAGTTTGGGAGCGAGGATCATTTGCCAATAAACCAATGACCAATCTTGAAACATGGTTTGTTGCCGGTGGTAGTGCCGCTGCGGCAATGTACACCTTTCGTCAACCTGGCACTTACGCCTATGTAAATCATAACCTTACCGAAGCTATTCTGCTGGGCGCTGCCGCTCACGTTAAAGTTGAGGGGCAGTGGAATAACCAATTAATGGAGCAAATTTCAGGACCTCATAAGGTATAACTCTGACTAAGTACAACTCTGACTATTGCTAGGCGCAATATCGTGCCTAGCCATGATGGCTTTATTATTTACGCGTAAGGGAGCGCCATGTACCCCGCTGCTAAATATTGAGCCAGTTAGTAAGCCGTATTGTCAGGTAAAATAAACCAATAATTATTTTATCTGACACGATGTTTAATCACCCAACAAGTCGCTATTGAGTTTGTCTGCTAAGCGGGTAAACGTGCTAATTTCCTCATCGGTTAACGATGGCGCGCGACATTTTAATTGTGCGGGAATATCAAGTGCTCGCTGCTTGAGTGATTGCCCTTGTGGTGTTAGCCGTACTACTTTAATTCTTTTATCAGTCGGTGAACTATTAAGCGTTAATAGCTCTTTTGCTTGAAGCTTCTTCAATATCAAGCTCATCGCGCCGGGATCAATCAAGGTTTTTTCCAACAGTTGATTAATCACAATG
Source organism: Gammaproteobacteria bacterium (assembly GCA_013214945.1). NCBI lineage: Bacteria > Pseudomonadati > Pseudomonadota > Gammaproteobacteria > Gammaproteobacteria bacterium. The sequence goes on along the minus strand of JABSRT010000008.1, from coordinate 63,793 downwards.
TCATCAAACTCCCACAGCGCCATCATCACTACATATTGCGGATAAGTAATATCTAACTCGTTCAATAATGGTCTATAAGCTCTGGTTATGGCATTTGATAATACATAAACCCGATGGCAAATTTGCGCCTCAAGTAGCAAGTGATCGCTGTTCATTTTCTCTCCTATATTTGAGCTCAATTATACTTTGCACACAAAGTACTTGCAAGGACAGATAAATAAACTTAACATAGTTTGCATACAAACTAACTTACTAGAGATAAACAATGAATAAACTACAAAGTGTTCTATATACAGCAGATGTCACCTCAACAGGCGGTCGCCAAGGCAGCGCGCAATCAGATGATAACAACCTAGATGTAAAACTGTCGACCCCGGTTGGACTCGGTGGCTTAGGTGGTGAAGGCACTAATCCTGAGCAACTATTTGGCGCAGGTTATGCAGCCTGTTTCATTGGCGCAATGCAAGTTGTCGCTGGTAAAATGAGCATCAAACTACCTGCAGATACCTCTGTTAACGCCAAGGTCAGTATTGGCCCGATCGAGAACGGATTTGGCATCGCAGCACAGTTAAATATTTCTTTAGGCGATATGGATAAAACACAGGCACAGGCTTTAGTCGATGCTGCTCACCAAGTCTGCCCTTACTCTAATGCCACTCGTGGCAATATTGAAGTAACCATTAAGTTGTTGTAATGAGGCTGGGTTAAGTTGGTTTGTTTAATAGCAAACCAACTTAACCCATGTGTGAGGGCACTGATAATCAGAGAACGATTGTAATCAATAGCGCTATTAATTCGCGCTCACTACGTATTTTGGGATGCTAGCCTAATAACTGGCTGTGGTTGTCAATGCAGCAGGGCTGCGCTGCTGCTAGGATCTACACATTAGGATTTAATTCTAAATAATAGGTCAGGCTCGACAACCAATAAATAGTGTTGTCGGCATTAATAAATGGCTACATTTTTTCATTGCGTTCATCGGCACACTCATAAGATCCCATTTCAAACTCGCGGCAAATCCAAGGTCTATTTTCATAAATAGAACACATTAAGGTATCCCGATCTAAGGCTGAGCACCAACCATCGTCTAACCGCAACATCGACTCACTGCCGTTCTCATCCACATAAATATGCCGACTAGGCACGCCTGTTTCTGACATAATCATGACTTCAGCACTGCAACAACATGCCTGACAATTGGCACATGTAATTTCGACAACGGGGATATTTTTTACTTCAATCGGCATAAACAACGACAACAAATACAACAAAGACAATGATCAGTAGCATACTCTATTTGGCTGAAATTCTCGAGCCTACAACGCACTATCTGCAACCGACCGCGCTATTTTTATCGTCATTGACTATTGCGGTATTTCATTAGCAAAAATTTGCTCAAACAAACCTAACAACCACAGATGTAACGGGTTATTGCTTGAACGGGCATGCCACGCGACAATCACGTCAAAACTCGGTGGCTGCTCAGCGATGTCGAGCGCTACTACTCGTGGGTCGGGCAATAACCGCGACGGTAAAAAACACACACTATTGGTCGCCTCAATAATAGGTGCAGCGGCGGCAAAACTAGGAACTGACATCACAATATTGCGACTTAACCCCATGCTAGCAAACCAGGCATCGTGAGAGCCTTTAAGGTTAGCGCGTGATGGCGACACAATAATTTGTGGTAATATTGCCAGCTCACTCAGCGTATATCGCTTGCCCGAGTAAGGCGAATTTAGCCCCGTCACACACACGTGGTGATCCTTAAATAGCAGCATATTCGGGTAATTCGGTGGAATAAACTCGGGAAAAGTAATTACCAAATCGAGATCACCTGTCACCATCAGCTGGCTTAAGTTGTCAGTCTCGAATCCCCTGATCACCACTTTGAGTTTTGGCGCTTGCGCACTGATTCTATTGAGCAATAACGGCAACACCGTGATTAAAGCATAATCAGTTGCACTTATTTGCAACGTAGTATCGACAGTAGAGGGATCGAAGCATTTAGGACTGATCAAATCATCAATCTGATTGAGGATATCATTAACTTGATTTTCCATCGCTTGCGCAAATGCGGTCGGAATAACCCCATTGTTGGTTCGGATAAACATGTCGTCATCAAAGGAATTACGAATTTTTCGTAATTGCTCACTAATTGCTTGCTGAGTTAGGCCCATCTGCTTAGCTACTTTCGACAAATTACGCTCTTGCAATAACAGTTGTAATACCCGAAGCTGTTTAATGTCGAGCCGATTAATACCTGCCATCGCCCTGCCCTTGCTTTATATTATTTCACCTATGATACCAAAATTTATTGTAACTATAACAACGATTGATTGTTTTATTTTGTCGCTAATTTGATTTACTCTCTGCCGATATAAGTACCAAACTTGCATTTATTTGGCACTGTTAACTTTAATACCAATTTGATCAATTAACTGATCACACAATGGCGAGCCAATGACAAATTATATAAGTTCAACCAACCCTAGCAACGGTCAATTGATCGGGCAAGTAACCATGACCAAGTCACAAGACTTAACAGCAATAGTGGCAAATTCGCGGCTCGCTTTCCAACAATGGCGCAAGACACCTGTCGAGCAACGCGCACAAATTGTTGCCAATGCCTTTGAATCTTTAGCGCCGATGCACCGCGATTTAGCCAAACTAATCAGCATGGAAATGGGTAAAGACGGCAATCGTTCAATGGGCGAAGTATCCGGCGTTATCCATAGCGCTGAATATATTGCACAAGGCGTTGCTTTAGCCTTAAAACCGACCAATACCAGCAACCGGACCCAAATTCATTATTTACCCTTAGGTGTTGCCGCTGTCATCTCGCCGTGGAACTACCCGTTGGCGATGGCCGCAAACTTAATTATTCCAGCCTTGGTCGCTGGTAACGCCGTGGTATTTAAACCGTCAGAAGAAACACCGTTAGTGGCCGACGAAATGGTCGCTGCTTTAAACGAGAATTTACCACATAACCTGCTACAAATCGTGCATGGACGTAAAGAACTGGGCCAAAAGTTGGTTGAATCCGATGTCAATTTAGTCGCCTTTACCGGTTCTCGCATCGCTGGTAAAGATATTATGGCCCGCGCCAGCTCAGGGTTGAAACGCTTAATCATGGAGCTAGGCGGTAATGACCCAATGATCGTGATGGCCAATGCCGATATTGAAGCCGCTGCAGGTTTTGCCGTCGGTTGCAGTTTTGAAAACGCCGGACAAATGTGTGTCGCAACCGAACGCGTTTATGTTGATGAAAAAATTGCTGATCGCTTTGAAGCCACTGTGGTCGCTATCGCCAACAGATACCGAACCGGCGCCTGGGATGATGCCAGTGCCAACATTGGTCCTTTGGTCAATGCCCGCCAATATGACCAAGTTAAATTGCATATCAGTGATGCGCTCGACAAAGGTGCCAAATTATTAACAGGCGGCGCGGCACAATCACCTTTTATTCACCCAACGGTCATCTCAGATATTACGCCACAGATGTTGATCGAACAGCAAGAAACCTTTGGCCCAGTCGTCGCGATTGCCCGATTCAGTGATATTGATCAAGCGATTAGCCGCGCTAATGATTCCGAATATGGTTTAGGCGCAGTCGTATTTGGTCAGCAAGGTGCCCTCGATGTTGCCAATCAACTTGAAGCAGGCATGGTTGGCGTAAACCAAGGCGTTGGTGGCGAGGGTGACAGTCCATGGGTTGGCGCCAAGCAAAGTGGTTTTGGTTACCGCGGTTCAGTGGAAGGTCACCGGCAATTTGCCCAAGTTAAGGTATTAACCAAATGAGTGTTGCTAGTGAAACCAACGCGGCACCATTTTATGTGGTTGCAAGAGAACCCGGCGCCGAAAACCCAAGTTTACCAACTTGGACTCCAACAACTAGCAATCCCATTGAGTTGGCCACCAGTCATACAAATGAAGTAACGCGCAAAGACTTGCCGCAAGTACCTGGCGCATTTCAATTGCTTAATGTGTTATCAGCCGCAGAATGTGAGCGCTTAGTGGCACTAACCGAATCGCTTGGTTATTTGCCCGACGCCCCCGTTTCACTGCCACGAAATGTCCGCCATAACGACAATGTCACCATGGTAGTTGACCCAGTAACCGATGAGTTAATTTGGCAACGAGTCGCGGCATTGTTTTTACTGGGTGACGACAATTTTCAAGGACGACAAGCTTTAGGCCTTAACGCCCGATTTAGATTTTATCGCTACCAAGCCGGAGATTTTTTTAAGCCACACAGTGACGGTTCATGGCCAGGCAGCCGCGTTATTAATCGTAAGTTAGTGGGTCAAGCTTATGATGATCGCTGGAGCGAAATGACGTTTTTAATCTTTTTGACTGATGACTTTGACGGCGGCGAAACCCAGTTTTGGGTCCACAAGGACAATCCGAGCTTACCGGCGAGATTAACCGCTGATGTCAAAAAAGTGAACATCAGAACGCCCAAAGGCAGTGTGTTAGCATTTCCCCATGGCCAGCATCCGATGCATTGCTTGCACAGCTCACAACCTATCCTGAGCGGCACCAAATATATTGTTAGAACCGACGTATTATTCGAGCTGTAACGACGCGGATACTCATTGTTTCGCCCACAGCATTAGGGAAGCCCCTTTATTTTATAGCCGATGAATCAACATCGATTCATTAGTGATTTAATGGATTAATAGCCTTAAATCACTTAATCGGCTAGTCGGCTAATCGATAATGGTTAATGGTTAATGGTTAATGGTTAATGGTTAATGGTTAATGGTTAATGGTTAATGGTTAATGGTTAATGGTTACAACAAAAAAGCCGCAACATGGTTATCGTGTTGCAGCTGTTAACAGCTAACTTATTTAATCCCATTCGCGTGTTTAGCATAAAGTACCAGCAGCAAGAGCGGGGTTAAGACTTGGTCTACCCATTGCCGGAGCAGCAGCTCGCAGAATGCACGGCGATATTGATGTGTCATTATCAAACTTAGGAGGGAGAATTTCAAATTCACTAACGATAGTGCCGCAAGACCTAATAGTTAGCGCTATTGATACCATTCAACAACTTAATGTTTTAACGGTAGTCGCTTAGATAGAGTCCGTCAGATGTATCATAGCCCCCTATCGGTGGTTCTGAAATACAGCTTCTTTTCACTCTTACTTTAGCAAGGTAAACACTATTTCTTGTCTAATGGATCACAAGTATGGTCCGCTTCATCTATTGTCAGCGAGTTAATACTCTCGGCGTCGACACTATCAACTAACAATCTAATTAGCTTTGATTTATTGATGCCTGTTTCTTGAGTAAGCTGATTGAGCTGAACAATACACTCGTTGCTCAACGAAAAAGTCGCATGCTTAAAGCGCGTCGATTTAACTGCTTGTTTGCGCTTATGTTGTATGACTAATCGCTTGGTGGAATTAGAGAGTACCGATTTCCCTTGGCTATAGGCCGTGGCATCTTCGATAAACTCTTCTACACTCAGCTTCTTGTGTGGCCGCTTGCCTTGCTTCTTTTTTAGATCAGCTAAACTCATAACGATCATCCGGTTTCATCGCCAACAGCTCTTTCGCAATAGCAATAATTTCTAGGGCTGCTTTTCCTTTTGGATCTATTTCCATTACCGACTTACCATCTTCTTCACTATCGTCATAAATGTTACGACTATAGGTGATGGCGTCTAATACATTGATCCCATAAGATCTGCAGACTTCTTTCGCTTCTATGATTCGGTTGGCTTGGTTTGGCAGTGATGGACATTGAGTCATCACAAAAGAGGCATTCATCTTAGGGTTGACCATCTTACACGTCGATAAGATATCTTCCATATGTGGTACGGTTTTAACGTCTCGTCGTTTAGGGCGTAATGGAATTAGTACTTGATCGGCAACCGACATTGCGGCACGTAGCGCAAGATTATCTTGGCCACCACAATCAACAATCAAATAGTCATAATTGTTCGCGAGGCTCAGCAAGTCATTGCGGATCTTGCCATATAATTGAATACAGTTGATCTGCGGTAGACTCTCGTCAGTATTACGCGCCTGAATCCAATCTGATGTGGTACGTTGGGGGTCACAATCAACCATTAATACACTAGCCTCACGATGAAGTGAAAAATACACCGCTAAGTTTTGTGCCAAACAGCTCTTCCCGCTACCACCTTTTTCTCCACCTACTAGCAATATCATATTGACTCCGTTTTTTCATCGCAAATTTGAAAGAACAAGCCTATGTTATACCAACCTGATTGCTGAACATCGCAGCGTAATACCGTCGCTCTTAGGGTTGGGCAAGATTGATCTTTGGGATTAGTTTGAACCTCAACTATTTCACCAATCGCTATTGGCTCATCATTAATATACGAAAGCCCAGTTTGACTGATATTATCACAATCAACCAGCTTCGTTTTAACTATACCGCTGGCATTTTTGAGTGAAATAGCAACTAATTCACTTTCCATATCTAAGCGTAATGAACGACGTCGTTCCTGTAGCTCTGATGCGGTCTTCTCTAAATTATCTGTCATTAAGAATAACTCTATTTAGGGGTATTATTTTATCATACCTGTGCTGGAATAAGATTGCTATTGGAATAGCGAGATCGCCAATACTGATAAAACTGACGATGGCCAAACTCTTTTTCGGCCATTTGATTTGGCTAGATTTGTATTTTTCGTGCTTATTTGGCTAACTATAGCGCTGCGGCTGCCCCGAACACTCCAGACATATTCAATACTATCATGAACCTAGATCACGCCAGTTGCTGTTAGTTGTCAATCTAACAGCTGGGAAATCTACATAGCAACAAATCCATGTTCTATTGCAAGCTTAACAGACCTTACTGGGAACCAACCGATTTGGGTGCAAGCGTATAAATACAAAGATGTTAACAAAGTGATGCTGTAGCTTGAGACATCACTTTGTGCTGCGGTGAATTTAGTCGCTATTGGACGTGCTAAGCGCCGTTAACTTTTAGTCTTTGCCTTTAGTTGTTTTTGTTCCACAATCAGCGCTGTTAACACCGTATCACCGGTATTAGTCACCTGATGCTGCCATTGGTCGTGCCACATCACATATCCGTCGGCTATCTCTAACGCTAATACTTCGCCAGTTTGCGTGGTTATCTCAACGCGGCCGCCCTGTTCAAAATAAACGGTTTCGCCGTGATGCCGATGCCAGTTATCTTGTTGCCCTGGTTGCAACGTCATCTTAAGCACCAAAACTTGTTCATTTTCCAATAATACTTGATAAATATCCGGTGATGCCTAGTGAGCTGGCACGGCAGCGGTTTGATCCGCTAATGCGACATGACTTGCCAACATTGCCAGGCCTGCCACTAATAGATTTTTCATAGTTACCCTAACTTATGCATGCCGCGCACGGGATAATTATTGGCAGGGTTTCTAATCCAACCAAGACCATTTACTAAGGTTTGCAGCTCAGGCCTGACAAAAGGGTTGTTCGAAATGTCTATCACTTGGATCTGCCCCGCGCGATTAACCACAAACATCGCAGGTTCTGGGAATCGGTGATCCGTTTCTTGTGCTGAGCGCGGATCGGACATATAAAGGCCCAATGTCGCCATTTGTTGCTCGCTCAAACCATAAGCTAACGGAAAACTGACATTCAACTGGGTTTTATGCTCAAGTAACTGCGCTTTACTATCGGCCGATACCGCCAAAACATCGATCCCAATTGCCAACAAATCGGCTTTAAATTGCTCTACTTGATTAAGGTAACGTGTGCACATCGGGCAATGGGCGCCACGATAAACCACCACTAATTGCCAATCGGCCCCTTGTTTTGGCTGGCCTAATGTCGCGGTTTCACCCGATAACAAGTTGACAGTTAATGCAGGAAAATCACTGCCTGGCTGCAGTTTGTTGGTATAGCTAAGTGGTGCAATCATCTGTTGCTCCTAAAAGTTGGCGTTAATGTGCGCTTCAAATCGCTTAAAGTCACTTTCAACATCGGCATTTTTCATCACATCAAAACAAACAAAAGTGTCAAGCGGCTGCATGCCAAAGAACTTGAAGTTCATATGCGTTGGCAACATTAGGTCATCAACACTGTTGCCTTCAAAAAATTCTTGCTCATCGTTAAAGGCTTGTGCTGGCGCATTAAAGGTCAGTGACAGCATATATTTTTTGCCAGTCATGGTGCCGCCAGTGCCGTAGTTTTTCTGTGGTTCTTGCTCGTTACGACCATCGCCAACACATAGAGCACCGCCCATACCCGCAGTATATACCTCATCGATATATTTTTTAAATGACCATGGCACACCCATCCAATTACTTGGTGATTGTAACAAGATAATATCGGCCCATTGGTGATTAGCCAGTTCCTGTTCAACATCAACAGTCTCCGACATCGTAACGATACGCGTCGTATGCCCTTTGACAGCTAGCATGGTTGCTGCTTGGTCTACTAGGGTGGCATTTAGCTTGCCTGGTGAAAATTCGTAAAATTGGTGGGCGTTAATAATTAAAACGTTGCTCATGGGTATCTCCACAGATAGTAATAAAACAAAAAATATTTCGCTCAACTCGAGCTTGTGGTATATTTTAGTTACCTGTGAAATATAATCAATCAGTATACTTTTAGTAACCTGGTTTAATATTGGAGATAAAAAGTGAAAAGCACCGTAGAAACAGACAGTAAAGGTCGTAAAAAAGTTTTAAATGCCTGTACTGAGCCCTGTGCTATCGAAAAAGGCATGCGCCTAATTGGCGGCAAGTGGAAAGGTTCGATCATTTATCACCTAAAAGATGAGCCGGTTCGATTTAATGATTTAACCCGAATGTTAGGTGGCGCGAGCAAGAAAATGGTCGATCAGCGGCTTAAAGAATTAGAAGCAGAAGGCATGGTAATACGAAAAGTGATTAGCGAGCGCCCTATTGCTGTCACCTATGAATTGACCGACTTTGGCAAAACCGCGCTCGGGCTATTAGATGACTTACGCATTTGGTCACAATCTCATAAAATCGGTTAGGTGTGGTGGTAGAGTAAATCTCGCCAGCTAGTTTAGTTACTACGGATGCCCTTTAGATACTAAGGGCTAGCTTTTAGAAACTTAGGACTAGCCAAAGCTGACTAGCCCAAACTAAATTAACTCAACGCATGCTCTGCGCTCGTTAAGCTTACGCGAGTCGACAAGCCATGCAGCGCAATATTATGGATCATTTGATCGGTCGTGGTCGTCGCATCACTTAATACTGAAACATCAAAAGACTCGGCTGCTTTTGATATCGCCGTATGCGTAATACAGTTTTGAGTCATCATGCCGCACAACACTAGCTCATTACAGCCAAGTTTAGCCAGCTCTTCGCTGAGCGTCGTTTGCTCGAAACTGTCGGCAAAAGACTTAACAACAATCGGAGCATTGGGCGCTGCGGCCAAAATATCAGGATGAATATCAGCCCCTTGAGTACCTTGGTTAAAGAATGGCGCAAGCCCCATCGCAGCGTCCGCGATATGCTGCACATGAATAACCGCAACGTTATTGGTATGCGCTAGTGCTATTGCACGCTTAACCTCGATGAGTGTTTGCTCGGTATTATAAAGTGGGAATTTTCCGTCACTAAAATAATCATTTTGTAAGTCGATAACCAACAGTGCTTTTTTATTCATAACATACTCCAAATTAGGCTGAACTTAAGGTGATTTTTATTTACCCCGCTATTATCTGCACAAATCACTTGCCCCAATAGTGACCAAAATGACATTATAAAGGCCAAAACAGACAAGCCTGTAAATTATTAAGTTGAGACTAAATATGATCCGAGATATTGCGATTATCAACTACCCGCGCAGTTTGCAATCGGCGGTGTATGGATTAGAAGAAATGTTCGAGATGGCCAGCGCCATTTGTCTTGAGCAAGGCTTAGATTATCAATTTAGGTGCCATAAACACTCGGTTAATTCGTTGGCAGAAAGTAAAAACATTGATTATAACGCAATCATTTTACCGCCAAGCAATGCCAGTGATTTTTATCTCCAGCCCCCTGAGTTGTTACTAAATGCACTACGACACCACCATGCTAACGGCGCTATTATCGCCAGTGCCTGTGCTGGCACTTTTATTGTGGCTGCCACCAACTTGCTTAACCATAAACCTGCCACCACCCATTGGGGCTTGGCGAATACCTTTGCGCAACAATTCCCGGCGGTCGACTTAACCATTGACAAAATTATCGTCAATGACATCGATCTGATCACCGCTGGCGGCATGATGTCATGGTTAGATTTAGGCTTGGAGTTAGTCACGGTATTTAGCCAATCGAGTGTGATGCGCCAATTGGGAAAACATTTAGTGGTTGATACTGGCACCAGAGAACAGCGGTTTTATCAGCAATTTAGTCCAATCTTAAATCATGGCGATGTAATTATTTTAACCGCACAACGTCACTTGCAAAGCACATATACCCAAACCATAACCATTGCCGATTTGGCCAAGCAGCATCATTTAAGTGAACGAACTTTTTTACGCCGTTTTGTCAAAGCCACCCAATTAAAACCCAATCAATACCTCCAAAAATTGCGGATCCAAAAAGCCTGTGATTTGTTAGAGACCAGCCAAAGCTCATTTGAATCAATTGCCCATCAGGTAGGTTATGAAGATGTTAGCGGCTGCCGCAAACTGTTCGTGCGCACAATGGGTTTAACACCGAGCGCCTTTAGGCAACGTTTTCAGAGTTAATTAAAATTAGCAATCAACTGGTTAAGCCAGCCATCGGCCAAGCTAGGTTGGTACACTAATTTTATGTTTTCTTGGCAAGAATAATCGCAATCGGCAACGTCAATCACGGTTAAATCATATTGCTGTGCAATAAAGTCAGGCACATAGGCCAATGCACGGCCTTGCTGCACCAGCGACATTAAGACACCAAAATCATTACAACGAAAACCTATGGTGCGAGCAATTTTGTCATCACGCCAACCGTCAGAACTAATGCCGCGGCTGATCCCACAAAATGGCGACACACTAGGACAGGCAAACGGATATTCAAGCAGTTGCTCACGACTAACTCGAGCCAACGGCTGCTTGACCAATAACGGATGCTTGGCACTGGCCACAACTTTAAACAGGGTCGAGCCCAATGCAATACTGTGGTAATCACCCAGTTGATTACTGCGCTCAAGTGCCGTGTCGGTCACCAATGCCAAATGCGCGTTACCGCTAGCCAATAAATTAACTGCTTCGCTTTCCCATTTAACGTTAATCGCAATTTCGAGCTTTTTTTGATCCAGTTTGTCGATAATTTTCGGTAACCAGTGTTGAATCAAAACCGAAGGGCCAGCAATATTGACTTTAAACGTATTTTTTCTGCCGCCAAATTCACTTAGTGCCTGATCAGCCTCATGCACAATGCTTTTCGCGTATTGACGGAATTTTTCGCCGTGACTGTTTAGCACAATATTACGCCCGGTTCGGTCAAATAGCTGGGTGTTTAACCGCTGCTCTAAGCGTTTTATTACCTTGGACAATGCGCCAGCGGTCTGATGTAACTCTTTGGCGGCCAGCTGTAAATTGTTACGCTGTGCCACTAAAATAAATTTACGTAAATCTTCAATATCCATTTTTTATATCCGCCATCAATTACCACCAGAACCTAAAACAAGCCAAATCATATCCAAAAAGGAACTGGTTGTTAACTACTAATCGATTTATTTCGCGGTCTCGGCGCGGCACAATAGTGACAATTACATTTGTCGAGCAACCGAAATGAGCAGTTATCAACTAAAACAATGGATCTATACCGAGCGCCCACAGGGCCGGGTTGGCCCTGAACATTATCAATTACAGCAAACAGAATTTTCACCAGAGCTTAGTGATAATGAAGTGCTGTTAGAAACTACCTACATTTCTGTTGATCCCTACATGCGTATTCAACAAGCAGCCAAACCTACTTGGGAGCAGCCTCACCCACTAAACACGGCTCAAGGCGCTGCTACCGTTTCGAGAATTATCGAAACTAACAACAGTGCATTTGCCCTTGGCGACTATGTGGTGGGTTATACCGGTTGGCAAACGCATGCCAAAGTTCATGGCAGCGAAATTCAAAAAATTGAATCAGATACGTTTGACTTAACTACCGCTCTCGGCGTGTTAGGCATGCCCGGTCGCACGGCTTGGTTTGGCCTAATGGAAGCGGGTAAACCTCGCGCTGGTGAAACGGTTGTGGTATCTGGCGCCGCTGGCGCGGTAGGGTCATTAGTTGCTCAATTTGCACTAAAAAGTGGTTGTAAGGTCATTGCATTGGCGGGGACTGAACAAAAGTGTCAGTGGCTAACTAACTTAGGCGTGCACCATAGTTTAAACTACAAAGACTTTGCCGATGCCGCGGCACTGGCACAGCGATTAACCGAACTTGGTGGGGTCGATGTTTACTTTGATAACGTCGGCGGATTGATCACCGATGCCGTAATGGTCAGCCTTAACCTACGCGCTCGCGTGGTAATTTGTGGTCAAATTTCACAATATGATGGCGGCTTAGATACCCCGGAACTTGGCCCAAGATTCTTACACCACATGTTATATAAACGCGCCACTATCACTGGGGTTTTAGCGCGCGACTACAGCCATCGCATGAACGAAATGGTCAGTCACGTTGCGCCATGGGTCGCCGCGGGCGAAATCGAATTCAAAACCACCATCGTTGATGGTTTCGAGCAGCTACCACAAACACTAGCAGGCCTGTTTGAAGGTAAAAACACCGGCAAAGCTATTGTTAAGGTCTAATCCAAGCTAATTTGGCTAACCCGAACCGTTACTTGGCAACCGTCGCTGTGGCTAATTTCTTAAGCACTGCAGTGACTTTTGTTAACACACCATCGCAACCATTAATATTGTGGCGTTGCTTGAGGTAAGCTGGGTTATTATAAGACAGCCAAACGTTGCTGCTTTCGTCTTCTTTTATTAAGATTTTTTGCGGCAGGTCAATCGCGATATTTTGAGCGCACAGCATCAATGGTGTACCAATTTTAGGGTTACCAAAAATAATTAACTGGGTTGGTCTTAACGCTAAATTGATGCCAGCCGCATTTTTTTGATGATCAATTCGAGCAAAAATAGTGATGCCTTTGCTTTTGGCGATAGCCTCGAACCGGTTAGCCGTCTCTTGGACAGAATACGAACTTTGATAACTGACCAAATCTTGCTTAGCGTCGATAAAAAAGGCAGCAGAAAGAAATACAATGCCAAGTGGAATAAATTTAATCATAAGTTAACTAGACCTCTTTATATTAAAATAACCCCGCTGATAAATAGTCGGCTGGGGTAATGACTAACGCACAGTACTATTGTAAGTTCGCGCGAGATGTAAGTGCGCGCGCGAGTACTTACATGATTGATCATGATTGCTCATGATTGATATAGTATCGACGTTGATATTAGCAAAAGATATTGAATAACCACAACTATGTGGCCATAGCTATACTCTTTGCTCTGCTCTGCTCAACACTCTCGGATCTATATTCTGGAAACATTTCCTACCACTCAATTATTGATTTAACAGCGTGCTTAACTGGTTAGTCATCAATAGCCATTAAAGCCGCTTGATGCGCTAATATCATCTGCCGTAATCGTTGCAGTCCTTTGCCACGGTTAACTAACTTCCAAGCAATAAACGTGGAAAACGGCTGCCTAGTTTCTTGCACCTCTAAGGCAACTAAACGGCCATCTTTAAGGTAAGTTTCCACTCGTGCTATCGGTAAAAAACCAATGCCAATGCCCGCGATAATTGCTTTAATTTTATCGTGCACCGTGCCAACGTAGAAGTGTCTGCTTTGCTCAATAACATTAATGGACCAAGGCGCCTCATGCTGAGCAGAATCATGAACGATAACTGTGCGATAATCTTCAATTTCGTTATGGCTAATCGGTTGTGCCAAGCTAGCTAGCTGATGGCCCGCAGGTACTATTAACGTTTCACTGAGCTGACAATAGGGTTCTGTTCTGATGCCCTGTTGATTAGGTACCGGTGAAGGCCCGCCAACCAGTAAATCGACCCGATCGTCATTCAGCGCCTCCCAAGCACCGTTCATGACTTCTTCACTCAGATCAATTTCAATATTGGGGTGTTGATTTAAAAACTGCGCCAACACCGGTAACAACTGATCAACGTCAATGATCGAATCATAACCAATTCTTATTTTCGGCTCCCAGCCATGCGCTATCGTTTGAGTTTGTTCAGTAATTTTGCTCATAGCACCCAGTACTTTGCGCCCTTCGACCAACAAATGCCGCCCAGCAGGGGTTAATACCGAGCGGCGTCCCTGTCGCACGAACAAAGTAACAGAGAGCTGCTGTTCTAATTTCTGCACAATATAGGACAGTGCTGATGGCACTTTATTTAACTGCGCGGCCGCCGCGGCAAAACTGCCGCGACTGTCGATTGCGTCGAGCACTAATAGCGCTTCAAGGGTAATAGGAGAGCTGAGCATATCTTCACCATTAATTGTTCAAATATTTTGAACATACTAAACAAAAATCATGGGTTATTCCAATAACAAGTGTGCAATACAATAGCTGCATATCGAAACAACATCATTCTTAACCCAATTAAAGCGAGCAACCTATGAATATATCAACTCTTAAAAACATCCTAACTTCAACTGACAGCAGCGCAACCCTACCGCTACGATTAATCGCCGGTATTATTTTCACCGCTCACGGCAGCCAAAAATTATTTTCTTGGTTTGGCGGTTACGGCTTAGATGGCACTGGCCAATGGATGGAATCTATTGGTTTAGCACCCGGTTACTTAATGGCTTTAATGGCTGGCAGCGCTGAATTTTTTGGTGGTTTATTACTGATTGTCGGTTTGCTCACACGCCCTACCGCTGTCGTATTAGCAGTAACCATGATTGTTGCTATCTTTAGTACCCACATTTCTAACGGCCTATTTATGAGCAACAACGGTTTTGAGTTTGCGCTGGCATTACTCGCGATAACAGCGGCGTTAGCGGTTCAAGGTGGCGGTAAGTTTTCAATCGATAACCTAGTTGCAAGCAAGTTAAAACAGTAACCATACGACAATTTAAGCTAGCGTCTAACTTTAGGCGCTCAGCCATCACAGTTTAAAGCGAGGTATAACATGGGATTAATTATCAATGGCCAATGGGTCGACCAGTGGTACGATAGCGATCAGACTAATGGTCAGTTTGAACGTCAAGACAGTCGCTTTAGACACCAAATTTCAAGTGACAAAAACAGTCGTTATCCCGTTGAGGCTGGGCGCTACCACCTGTATGTATCATTAGCCTGTCCATGGGCCCATCGTACTTTAATATTTAGACGTTTAAAGCAGCTCGAAGATGTTATTTCGGTCAGTGTCGTGCAACCTGAAATGCTCGAAAATGGCTGGCAGTTCGGCGAACATGGCGACCCGCTGTATCAGCAAGATTATCTATATCAGCTATATCTTAAAGCTGCCCCTGATTATCAAGGGCGAGTAACAGTACCCGTGCTGTGGGACAAAAAAACGCAAACAATAGTCAATAATGAATCCAGTGACATTATTCGAATATTTAACAGCGCGTTTAATCAGCTCACCAACAATCGTGATGATTATTACCCGGAAAATCTGCAAGCAGATATCGATAAAATAAACGATAAAGTTTACCACTCAATTAACAATGGGGTTTATCGGGCAGGTTTTGCGACCAGTCAATTAGCATATAACGAAGCCTTTGAAGCGCTCTTCTCAAGTCTAGACTGGTTAGAGCAGTTGCTAGGAACGAGCAGATATTTGGTCGGTGATAAAATAACCGAAGCCGATTGGCGATTATTTACCACCTTAATTCGCTTTGATGCAATATATCATGGCCACTTTAAGTGTAATCGCAACCAGCTACGTGAGTTTCACCACATTAGTAACTATGTGCGCGAGCTCTATCAAATCAAGGGCGTCGCCCAAACGGTTGATTTGGACTATAGTAAAATTCATTATTACGCGAGCCATAGCACCATCAACCCAACCTTAATTGTACCGCGCGGCCCAAGCCATAATTTTAATGCCCCGCATAACCGAGCGCAACTTGCAGTCATTGAGTCAAACAGGAGCCAATCATGATAAAACACTATCCGTTTGGGCAATTAGGTAAAGCAAATCATGGCTGGCTTAAAGCCAATCACCACTTTAGCTTTGCTCATTACTACAACCCTCGCAGAATGGACTTTGGGACATTACGGGTGATTAACGATGATTGGGTTGCAGCTGGTCAGGGCTTTGCGCCACACTCGCATCAAAATATGGAAATAATTACCTTTGTTCGTACCGGTGAAATAGCGCATCAGGACAACCAAGGCAACAAAGGCATAACGCCAGCAGGTGAAGTGCAAGTAATGAGTGCTGGCAGCGGCATCACCCATTCTGAATATAACTTAAGTAAAGAACCATTAACCTTATATCAAATTTGGATTGAACCGAACAAGTACAATGTCAAACCCAGGTGGGACAGCAAGGCGTTCCCGCAGCAACAAAATACGGAGCATTTGCCATTATTGGTGTCGGGCTTTAGTGAAGACAAAGACCAAGCATTGTTTATTCACCAACAGGCACGAATTTTTGGTGGCAAGCTTAAAAGTGGCGCAACAATAAACCATAAAATAACAGATCAGGCTTATGTGTTGGCGTCGCAAGGCAGCATTGAGCTAATAGATAATCAGCAACGTGTTGTGTTAGAACAAGGCGATGGCGCCGAGATAACAGCCCAACAGCAGCTTGGTATTATCGCGTTAACAGATGCTGAAGTGTTAATTATAGACGTGCCAAAGTAGCGCACGTCAACTAATACCTTAAGAATAACCACCGAATTTACTCAGCAACAGGAGCCGAAAATAAACAACAGTTACGTCCTAAATCGTAAGTTAAGCAGACAAAAAATTTAGTCGTATACTTAATCTTAAATAATAATAAAGTTCAAAAATAATGTAACCCATATGTGGTGTAGATGTCGTGTACATGCGGTGTAAGTTTTGTGGGTTGATTATTACTAATAAAAGGTAATGAAATGAGCAATCCAATAATAGCAGACAATAAACCTATCGCGGTTGACCTGATAAAAGGCGATCAATATTACTTCTGTAGCTGCGGTAAATCGGCGTCACAACCATTTTGTGACGGCTCGCACACAGGTACCAGCTTTACCCCAAAACAATTCACCGCCGATGATAATGGCACCGCCTATTTATGTGCCTGCAAACACAGTAATAATATACCTTTTTGCGATGGCAGCCATAAAAAATTCACGGGTGAACAAGTCGGAAAAGAAGGCCCTGGCATTGAGGTTCAGGCCAGTAAAATGCCCGTAGCCAGCCCCACCATTGAAGAGCCTACTGTAGCTTATATTCATGAATTAGCTAACAATGGCCTAACTAAAGTCGGTCACCATGGCCCCATGACTTCAATGGGCGTGCCTCGAAACTTATTGCCCCACTGGGACGACATCCAAGTCATGGTGGCGCAGATGGCCACCAAACCACTACAAGAAGATCAACGGGTTACTACCGAACTAATTATCGGCCCCAATGCAGAAAAACCACTGCATCTCGACATTCCATTATTTGTCTCTGACATGAGTTTTGGCGCGTTATCACAAGAAGCCAAAATCGCCTTAGCCCGTGGGGCACAGCTGGCTGGTACCGGCATTTGCTCTGGTGAAGGCGGCATGTTAGCGCAAGAGCATCAAAGTAACTCTCGTTATTTCTATGAACTTGCCAGTGCAAAATTTGGTTATAAGGATCAACTGATGAAAAACATTCAGGCCTTTCATTTTAAAGGTGGTCAAGGCGCTAAAACGGGTACAGGTGGCCATTTGCCCGCCAATAAAAATATTGGTTTAATTTCAGAGGTCCGCGGATTAACCCCAGGCACCGCCGCCGTATCACCGCCAACTTTTGTCGATTTACACAGCGCGAGCGATTTTAAAGCCTTTGCCGACAAAGTTCGAAAAATCAGTGGCGGCGTACCGATTGGCTTTAAACTAAGTGCTAATCATATTGAACAAGACATTGCATTTGCGCTTGAGGCAAGCGCCGATTATATCATTTTAGATGGTCGTGGCGGTGGCACTGGGGCAGCGCCTGAAATATTTAGAGATCATATCAGTGTGCCGACCATTCCCGCACTCGCCCGTGCCAGACGTTACTTAGATCAACAAGGGGTCTCAGGCCAAGTGACTTTAATTATTACCGGCGGCCTGCGCACCCCAATTGATTTCGTTAAAGCACTGGCGCTAGGAGCTGACGGCGTGGCAATTTCCAATAGTGCGATGCAAGCCATTGGCTGTGTGGGTGCCCGCATGTGCAACACCAACAATTGCCCGGCGGGCATTGCGACGCAAAACCCAGAATTAAGACAACGGCTTAATGTCGATGATGCGGCGCTTAAATTGAAGAATTTTTTTCTCGCATCAACCGAACTCATGCAGGTGATGGCACGCGCTTGCGGTCACCACCGGCTCAGTGATTTTAACAAAAATGACCTAGCAACTTGGCACCACGAAATGGCAAAACTCGCCGGTATTAGTTTTTCGGGGTATCACGATCCCTCTCAGTATTAACAAGTCGTAAACCAAGCAATCAAAGACGCGCCTGTGCCAACGGCGCGTCTTTGATAACATTAAGCGATGTCAGATTCCACGACGGCGGCAGGTTTTCGAATAAATAATAGCAAAGGCTGCTCTTGCTCATTCGCTACTTTTGATAACTTATCAATATAACCTTGCTTTAATACCGTGCCTTGCGTTAATAAGATGCCATGTTTACTATTTTCCAGATCTTTGGTTAAGACCCAGTCGGTGCCTAACCCCGTCAAATCGGCGGCAAACTCCAAAAACTCATCTTCAGTGGCAGGCAGCACAGCCATCATCTTAAGAAACAGCTCAACGACGGTCTTATCCAACGTGTTATTCACTTGGGCCGCGATAAGTTGCTTGGCACGTTCAACCGAAATATGCGCCTTAGTTTGTCGACCAAGCACTAAGTTATCAAATGCGATAACAACCGCTAATATTTTCGATCCCAGTGGCACCGATTCGGCGCTGTGATTTGGTTCGGTTAAATTATTAAATGGTTGAGCTATGTGTTTTATGATTTTCACAACATCAACTAATTGGCTGATCTTGGACAGCATGGTGACAGACTGTTCAAAAAAATGATTTAGGCTGGTCTGTTGATGCGGCGACAGCTGATCATAAGGCTGTTCGAGTACCTGCTGCGGCAGCGCTAGTTTTCCTGTTTCGTACAATAAGCCAGCCACATAAATTTGATAGGCGGTAAGCGGATCGCAACCAATTTTTAACGCTAAGTAACGCGCCTGAGCGCCAACCCGATAATTATGGCCTGTGCGATCTTGGGTATGCATTGCAATGCTGTCGGCGTAAATTTCAATGAAGACATTAAAATTTTTCTTCAAGCGCAGCAGCTGGCGTTGTTGCTTGTTAACATCAGCCACCATCGACGCATTTTTCTGACTAAGTTCAACATTTTTTATATGATTAACTTTTAATAAGCGCAGTGACTTAATTTCATCTTGATAAGATTTTTCTGCCGCATGCAATTGGCTGATTAAATCTTTGTTGTCCCAGGGTTTTGCAAAATAATGACTAATTTTCCCATCGTTTACAGCGGCCACAGTAAGGTCGATATCCGAATGTCCAGTCAATAAAAACCGCCGACTACGCGGGTTTATCTTTGAAATTAGGGTCAAAAAAGTTGCACCATCCATCACCGGCATGCGCATGTCAGACAAGACTAATGGCACAGGATTCTCACGATAAAACTCTAACGCCTTAACCGGTTCACTAAACAAAAATAACTCGAACTGGGTTCTAAGTATTCTTCTTAGTGCATTTAACACTTCCGGTTCATCATCCAAGATTAATAGCGATGTTTTATTCATAGCATTCCCTAGTTATCAATCGTAACGGTTTAATCTATTTATAACATACAAAATAACGGTTTGAATAACTTCTACGACAGATAATCAACGACTGCTGCTTGAATTAATAATAAAAATCCGTCGTTAATATTTTGTTTATTCACCTTACTTAATCGTTTAGACTAGAGATGAAGGCAAATTAACAGGAGGTTTTTTATGCTAGGCTCACCATCGTTCGAGGCACAACAGCCACCGGTATTATTACTGGTAGATGATGATAAAAACGTGCTCGACGCATTAAAAAGGACATTAAGAGGCGTTAATGCAACCATCGTAAGCTATCAATCGCCGATTGCTGCACTCGAATTTTGTCAACAAACCCCTCCTACCGTCGTGATATCTGATCAACAAATGCCCGAGTTGGCAGGTTGTGAATTGCTGAGTAAAATACAGGCGTTATGGCCACAGTCAATAAGAATCATTTTATCGGCCTATCAAGATTTTAAAAATGTATCAAGCGGGTTTAACTCCGGCGCTATCGACCGCTACATCAGCAAGCCTTGGGATAATCAGGAATTAAAATTCATCGTTAACAAAGCACTCGCGACCCTGCCCGATGAAAACGCAATCAATAGAACGCAACAGCAGCAGTTAGACCTTAGCCCTGTTACTTTCCATTCAATGCTTGCGGGTGATCCCGCGATGAAGACGTTATTTACCAGCATTGAGCAGGCAGCAAGCTCCAACGCCCCGATATTTATTACCGGTGAAACAGGAACGGGCAAAGAACTGGTCGCGAAAGCTTGCCATGAAGAGGGTTTTCATCAACAGCAACCCTTTCTTGCCGTTAATTGCGCTAACTTCACCGAAGAACTGATGGAGTCGCAATTATTTGGTCATGTCAGAGGCGCATTTACCGGTGCCGCAACCGCTCACGAAGGAGTATTGGCAGCGGCTAAAAATGGCACCTTGTTTTTAGACGAAATCACCACTTTATCAAAACCATTGCAAGCAAAGTTATTACGAGTGGTGCAAGAGCGCGAGTTTATCCCGTTGGGCAGCACTAAAGTTGAAAAATTTCACGCTAAACTGATCTCGGCATCCTCAAACTCGATACGTGATGCGGTAGTTAATGGCGAATTTCGCGAAGACTTATTTTATCGACTCAACATTATTACTTTTAGTTTGCCAGCGTTAAGAGACCGCGGCAGCGACAAGCTGTTAATTGCGCGCCATTACTTAAAAAAATATTCGGCCATCGAAAAAAAGGATTTTTTAGGATTTTCTAAAGGCTGTCAAAAAATAATAGATCAATATCAGTGGCCTGGTAATGTGCGCCAGCTAGAGAATGTTATTCACGGTATTATCATTTTAAATAATGGGCTTAAAATCAACTCGCAAATGATCATTAATGCCTTATCGACCACCATTTGCACGCTAGAGAACCAGCAAATGTTGGCGGCGTTGCGCGAGACAAAGTCGCCCTACCAAGCGCCGAGCTACGATCAACAGCTGCCGCAACGACATCAACCAGAGCACTTTCAGCCAGCACATCAGCAACCAGAACACCGTCTAGCAGAGCAGCAAGACCACCCGTTACCAACAAGTCATGGTATTTCCCCGCTGTGGTTAGTTGAAAAACTGGCGATTGAACAGGCTATATCTTACTGCCAAGGCAACGTGCCACAAGCAGCTGCCTTGTTAGAGGTGAGTCCCTCAACAATTTACCGAAAAAAACAAAGCTGGGAACAATAGACCATACTACCAACGGACCGTACCACCAGCAGTCTTTGAGACTGCCTAAGCTTCCGGTTGGCTAATCGGTAGATATATCGAAAAACAGCTGCCCTGATCAATCTCAGAACGCACACTAATATAACCGTGATGGCGTTCAATAATACTATAGCTAATCGCTAAACCAAGCCCAGTTCCTTGGCCTGGCGCTTTGGTGGTATAAAACGGGGTAAATATTTGATCTAATTGATCCTTCTCCATGCCCATGCCAGTATCTTCAACTTCAACCACAATGTGTGACCCGCTAACGAAGCTGCGAATGGTGATTTCGCCGCGCTCATTAATCGCCTGACTCGCATTAACCAACAGATTTAAGATCACCTGATTAATTTGCCCAGGATACCCTTCAATGTCAGGTAACATCCCCAACTCTATCTTGATATCGGCAACATATTTCAACTCATTTTCAACCACAATCAGAGTCGCCTCAATGCCTTCATTAATATTAATGATTTGTGGATCGGGCAGATCTTTACGGGCAAAGGTTTTTAGCCCTTGCACGATAGTAGCAACCCGCTCAACCCCTTCAATGCCCGACGACGTTAATTGCGTTACATCACTTAGAATATACTTGATGTCATATTTAACTAATAGTTGCTCAAACTTATCTGGATCGACACTACTGTGATTCGATATTTCGTTAATAAATTGCTCGACCTGTTCTAGATAATCTTGCAATACCTCAAGATTACATTTGATATAAGAAATAGGATTATTAATTTCATGCGCAACCCCAGCTGACAGCACCCCTAAGCTGGCTAATTTTTCAGATTGAATCACCTGAGCCTGACTCAGCCGCAAGTCTTCATGCACCTTAGACAACTCAACAAATGAGTCTCGCAACTCAGTTTCACGACTTTTCACTTGCTTAGCCATGGTATTGAAATTATGAAAAAGATTAGAAAATTCAGATATTTCTAATTGCTCATTAAGATTTTCATAGCTATTGTCTTGCGATATATTATCGGTCGCCAGCGATAGCAACTTTAACGGCCGCACAAATAACTTGCTGCCATAGAAATAAGCGATCGCGGTCGACACTAAAATTGAAAAGACAATCAACGAAATAAGCTCAATAACAATTTCATAAACCTCGTTATTTATCGCCGATTCATTAACCGTAAACTGTAACGAAATACCGGTATCGGGCCATTGTATATTATGCTTACGCCCTTCAATTGCCTCACCTACGGTTAACAATATTTGCTTATTTCTCAATAAGCTCAAACCAAGATTATTCGAATAATTAGCAAAACTTAAATGACTGGCAATATCAGCAATCGGAATAAAGGTAATGACAATACCTTCAACCTGGTTGTTATAAGCGACAGGAGCCGCCAATAACCAATAATGGGCGTGGTCAATCTGTGTGACCGAAATATGTTGATTTAACTGGCCTGCTAAAATCAATTCGACCCAAGCTTGTTGTTGCCATGCACCGGTAAGCGATGACTGAGTGATGTAAACAATATCACCCGAAAAATCGAGTAAACTCTGCTGGTATTTTTGCCCCAGCATAGTTAACGACGCAAGATGATCAATAATAATACCGCGATTTTCCTCTGGCTGCATTAGGCTTTGAATAATCACAGGCCCCGCTGCCTGATCTTTTAATACCGCCATATGCTGATTAAGAAACAGCAAAAAAGTATCACTAATAGCACTAGTTTCTCCTTCAACCAGCTGTTCTTGCTGCCTTTGCATTGAATCTATCACCCGATTAATCACCAACACGGTGCTTAATAAGCCTAAGATCAGCAAACTGATGAATACAAATCGTGCTAATGCGTAGGATATATTGATTTTTTTCATCTTTACACGCGCTTATTTTATCAAAATAACGTCATTATTGAGGCCATAATACCCCATTAAATAGTCAGGTTGCGATAACGCCTCATGACCATCTTGATTCGACGCTGTTACTGGGGAAAAAGGTCGTTTATAGGTCTTTATCAATCCGTCTACCGGATTTTTTAAATTCTCTAATGCCTGATGAATCGCCCGTCGGTCAGCAACGACCTCACCGGTTAATTGCGCTTGATTAATGGCACTAATCAATATTTTTGTTAAATCGTAGGCATGGACAAAACCAGTCTGAGCTTTGATATCTGACGGCCCTTTAATGTCACTAAATAAGCCCTGCGCGCGTTCAAGCACCTCAACCGCTAATGGTGATGGCGATTGAGAAATAAATGAAAATTTAGTCTGAATAAACTGTAAATACTGCGGCGCTTTTAAAAAGTCGTCGATATGATTGACAAAATCGCCACCGGTAATGCCCCAATGACTACGGATTGGCAACCTAATTTCGGGCTCAAGCGCTAAAATAGCATCGGCGAATGTTTTGCCCTCGGCGGCGTTAGCGACTAAAAATATGACATCCGCACCAGAGTTATGGATATTACGCAGGTTTATTTTGGCGCCATGAATACCAAGCCCCCAGTTAAACCAAGAAACCCCGACCGGTTCAATCCCCAATTCTTTTAAGGCCTTAACCATGGTTTTATTGTTCGCTTTGCCCCAGCCAGTTTTTTCTAACAACAGATAAGGTTTTTTAAACCCCTCTTTTATCGCCGAATTTGCAATAACATAACCTGCTTTAGCGTCATCAACCGATAATCTAAAGATCCAGTTTTGGGGATCTTTTCCTCGCGTTATCGGACTTGCAGCAGCCCACGGGTCGAGCAGTAATATTTGGTTGTTATTGATAAAGCTTCTATTGGCCAACAATGGCGGTGAATGCAGACCTGAGAACACAGCTAATGCTTGCGGATTTTTAAGCACCTGTTGCAGATTCTTTTTACTGCGAGGGGTGCTGCCATGATGATTTTTTCGCACTAATTCAAACCCAAAGCCACCAGCTCTATTATTGTGCTCGGCCAATGCAGTGCGAATACCACGCTCAATCGATACCGATGAGACCTTGGTGCCGCTAAAGTCGGCATCGAGAATGATTTGGTAAGTGGATTTCTCTAGCGCCTGAGTGCTACCAGTTAGGCCAAGCAGTGTCGCGATTAAAAGTTGCTGTATTGCTTTCATCATGCTTCCTCATTTAATCCATTAATAAAAAACCGTTAGTAGATTATTGGCGAATTATCATCGCCTTGTCTAGTACTTTCAAATAACTCACCCTTGGTTGCATTTTGCAATGCTAATTAAAAATAACGTGGCTAAGTTTGCAGGCATTAAACATAACCAACTGAATAATATCATTAATACTTTTGGCATCATGTTTGCTAAGTCTAAGTATCAATCGATTAATGTGAGTATAAAAAGATGACGACCGATGGAAAAATATGGCTACTACTCGATAGCAGTAAATTTGGCGGCATAGAAACCCATGTTTTACAGTTAGCCAGAAGCTTAGCCAAGCATAAAATGTTGGTCGAAGTGGTATTTTTATCCGATTATGGCTCCCACCCTATTATGCCCTTGCTGCAACAGCACAACATTAGTTTTAGGGTACTCAAGTTTGGGTTGGTATCACTGATTAAGGCGTTTAAACAGCAACAACCCCTGCTGGTCCATACCCACGGTTATAAAGCTGGCATTTATGCCCGACTGGCGAGTTTATTATGTGCAACCACTTTGGTAAGTACCTTTCACGCAGGCGAAATTTTAAGTGGTAAGTTGGCACTTTATGACTTTGCCGATCGCATCAGTTCTTGTCTGTCACATGCCTTGATTGCCGTGAGCAGTCCAATCAATACTCGGCTTAAGCATAGATGCACCGTAGTAGACAACTTTGTCGCTATCGAGCAACAAGCATTCCCTGGCGAACAAATTGCCTTTGTTGGCCGGCTTAGTTATGAAAAAGGCCCCGACCTATTTCTACAACTATCAACTTGTTTTACCCAACGACTGTTTCATGTTTACGGTGACGGCCCTATGCGCAACGAGCTAGAACAGCAAGCGGGCAATAATCTGGTCTTTCATGGTCATCAAAGCAATATGGATCAGCAATGGCAGCATATCGGCTTATTGGTGATGCCATCTCGTCAAGAAGGTTTACCGCTCGCGGCGCTCGAAGCGATGGCCCATGGTATTCCGGTTTGTGCGTTTAATGTGGGTTCGCTTGATCGGCTAATCAATACTGACAACGGCTGGTTAGCGCCAGCTGGCGATTTACCTCGGTTGCGCCATGCTATTTCTCAATGGCTTAGCAGTTCACTAAAGTGCAAATTTGCACGTTCTCGCAGCGCCAGAAAGCGAGTGATTGTCAACTTTAGCGATATCGCTGCAATGCCAATAATTATCTCTTGTTATAACAAAGCTTTGCGCAACAACAATTCCTCCAACACGTTAATACTTAACGCCAACAAGGAGCAAAGTCATGGTGTCGAATAATCGCAAAACAACCATTTTATTTGTCCATTATGGCAGTGACTGGATTCGAGGCAGCGAACGCTGTTTATTAGACTTGCTTAACCATCTTGACCGTGAAAAATTCACCCCGATTGTTTGGTGTAATAGCCAGCTGATGGCTGAGCAAGTTCAGCAATTACAGATAGACGTCACCTGTCAATTTTTTCCATTATTATTTGGTGCTAGAACGCCACATTATGATTTTAAGGGTTTTTTCAACTTAATTAGCCAAGGCACTCAATTAATACGCCGCCATCAGATTTCGCTGATCCATAGCAACAGCGGCGCGCCTTGCCAGTGGCTTAATATCGTTGCCAGAATAACCAAGATACCACTAATTGCACATTTGCATTGCCGCTATCCACTGCGCGAACGTTTAACGTTTGGCCTGCATCATGTGTCGAAATTACTCGCCGTTAGTCATGCTGTCGCCGATCAATATCTGGCCGACTCTCTGGCGACGGCGCGGATAAGTGTGGTGCCCAATGGCATTGACCAGCAGCGGTTTGTTATTAATGACCCGCACGATATCCGGCAATTACTCGGCCTTGCCAGCGACGATTTTGTGCTGATGACAGTCGGCTCATTGATTGAACGCAAAGGCATGGATTTACTAATTACTGCGTTAGCATCGGTCCGCCAGCAAGGCGTACCGGCTAAATTAGTGATTGTCGGCGATGGCCCTTGTCGGGAGCAATTGGCGCAACAAATAACGCTAGCCAATCTCAGCGACCACGTTTTTATGCTCGGCGAACGCGCCGATATTCCGCAATTACTGCAAAGCGGCATTAATTTATTTGTTAGTGGTGCCATTGAGGAAGTTTTCGGCCTGGTATTAGCAGAAGCTGGGTTGCAGCAAATTCCGGTGATAGCCCCTGCAGTTGACGGTATCCCCGAAGTAGTCGCCCATAATCACAGCGGCTTGTTGGTACCTCCGCGCGCGCCACTTCATATAGCCCAAGCAATCGAATTACTCTACTTGCAGCCCGCCTTTTGTACCCAACTGGGCGCAGCGGCTAAAAAACGAGTCGAGCAATTATTTTTAATCGAAAAAAACGTCAAGGCTATCGAGTCGGTGTACCAAACGATGCTAAGTAACAAGCGTCACGCCTTGCGTTGGCACAGCCATTGGTCAGCAACAGCTTTATTAACCAGTATTAGCCAATTTTTAATGAGCAGACTTGTCGGTCAACGCCACAAGCATAACTGATACCAATCCGCGTTGGAGGGGGATCATGTTGAGAAAATCACACATTGCTCAAGCTGAGACCCTCTCAATAGCGAGCTAGTGAGAGGATCGTAAGAGCAGTATTCGATAAATTTATCCAGCATAACAGCTCAATAATCAATGCGGATTGGCATAACTTAAGGAAACTCTATGAAAGCGTCCAAACATATTGTAGTAATCGATGCCATTGCCTTTGCTGGAGGCTCTAAAGTAGCCACCAATACTTTTCTCGCAACATTAGCCCAACCGGGGATAAAAATAACCATTATCACCAAAGACAAATCGTGCTGGGATCGTCAGTATCAATTTCTCGATCTTTATGAGATGCCTTGGTTATCGGCGAAGGAACAAGGGTTATGGTATTTTTTACGTCACTTCATTTTGGCCCTCAATATCCTGATGGCCCGATTACGCTATGGCCCAATCAACATCGCCGTCGGCGCGTCAGGACCAGGGGTAGACTTGTCACTATATTTAAGCCAACTGCTGCTTAAATTTGAAATAATGCAGTTAATTCACGGCCCAGTCGCCTGTTCAAATACCATCGCTCGTTGTTTAACCAGAGCAAGTCATGTGTTTTACCTTAAAAGTACTTTGCCATCGATAAAACAGTGTTTAATCAAACAACTCGACCCACAGCAAATATTATTTTTGTTAAGCAGTAATACCTATCAAGAGCTTCACAACGGTTTACTCGACAGCGCTTGGCCAACACAATGCCAATACCACACCCCACGAATTTTATGGGCAGCCTCGTTGTTAAAATGGAAAGGTTTAGATTTTTTCGTCCAAGCTATTGCCGCAATCCCACGTCAGTACCGACCAATTACTGAGATCTGTTATATTCGACCGTTAGCCACAACTCAGGCCATCTGCCAAGCACCGATTAAAGTCCCCAAATTATATTGGCACGAACAGCCTGAGCAACTTGATGCCATCCGGGCTAGTTGCAATATTTTCATTTCAACCAGTACCAATGAGCCTTTTGGATTATCGATTCTTGAAGCGTTAGCGGCAGGACATTGCGTAATAATTCCGATGGACAATGCTCACTGGGATCAAACCCTAACCCACGGTTTAAATTGCCTTAAGTACCAAGCTCATGATGTCAAAGATCTGGTCAACATAGTGTTATCACTAAGCGGTGATATTAACAAAGTTAAGCAGTTAGGCAGTAACGGTCAGCAAATTTCCAAGCAATATCAAGCTGACAAGTTGTACCAAAAGTTGACCCGTCTGGTGTTAAAAAAAGTTGTAGAACAATAGCTAAAAAGGTTTTGTAACTAAATCAGCCAACTAATCACAGGAGAGTAATAATGCTCAGTAAACTAAGCCGCTTATTGCCGACAGCAGTACAGCAGTCAATTATTTATGGACTGAGCATAGCGTTAATGAAAAGTGTTTCATTAATCATGTTGCCAATCACCGCCTATTACTTACGCCCAGTCCAATTTGGTCAGCTCGAATTATTAACCAGCATTGCTATTATCTGCAGTATTTTAGTCGGTTTGGGGCTCGAAAGTACCTTGTTTCGCTACGCAGGAGCCAGTAAAGATCTTAATGAAAATAAGCAAAGTGCTGCCAGCATCTTAAGTTTAGCGCTCATTATAGGTGCTATTTCCCTTGCCATTGGCTGGCAAGTTGCCCCCAGCATTATTGCCAACATTTCGGTCGACATTTCAGTGGAGCAACTGCGTTTAGTACTCATTATTGTTTCTCTGGAGGGCGCAGTAGCTATTCCGTTAGCATGGTTTCGAATGCAAGAACGAGTCCTATTATTCTTTTGGGCCACCTGCTCAAGAACAGTTGTTCAAGCGCTATTAATATTGCTCTTTTTACAAATGCAACATGGTGTCAACGGCGTATTAGTCGCTTGCTTAATTGCGGCAAGTCTTCAAGCATTGATTTTATCAAGCATGATGTTAAAAGACGTAGGATTCGCTTGTAACCTCAGACAGTTCACATATTATCTTCGCTACAGCCTGCCAATTATCGGCAGTGGTTTAATTGCATTTTCATTGGCCGGATTTGACCGCTGGTTACTTGCTGCCCAAAGTTCGCTAACAGATGTCGCGATATATGGCATTGCCGCAAAATTTGCTTTGGCGACAGTACTGTTAGTGCAGCCTTTTGGGATGTGGTGGCTGCCTAAAAGATTCGCCATATTAAAGCAACGTCTAGGCATCGCCAAAGCAGCTCATTACATTATGATTGGCATTATCGTAGTGATGGCTATTGCCGTGGTGGTGTCATTTATGGCGCCATTTCTTATTTATTGGCTGCTGGCGCCTGAATATCATCAAGCGATCAACTATGTTTTATGGCTAGTGCTTGCCATGGCTTTTAGGGAAATTGCCGAACTGGTAAATATCGGCTGTTTTTGTGGTAAATCGACTTACCAACAACTGCTTGTTAATCTGGTCAGTGCATTTATTGGCCTCACCATTATGTACAATGGCATTGTACATTGGGGGGTTTGGGCGGTGGTTATTGCGCTAAATGTTGCCTATTTATCCAAGGCCATATTGTTTTATATCGCCAGCCAACGTAATTTACCATTACCCTACGATAGCTTGAAACTGGCGATTGTTATTAGCCTAGCACTGGGCTTAATAGGGTTAAGCCAATTCATCCCGTTAACGTTAAACGCGTGGTTAATTTCGCTGACGCTGTTAGCTGGCGGATTAATCACGACCATTAAGCGCGATTTGTTATCGCTTAACAAAACCTTTAGCTAAGCCAATGTCTGTCGAACCTAAATTAAGATCTGACGAAGCTAACAGTAACCGCTATTATTTTTATTTAGCGATATGCCTTTGTACCTTGTTAGCGGCTGCATGGTGGCGATTTCCGCACCCAATACTGGCGCCTATCATTGCTTTATTTCCAATCGCGATAATATTAGTGCTGTCGCTGCCATTTGAAATGGTACTGCTGTTCGTGATCTTTTCATTTTTTCGTATTCATGAGGTGTTTCCAGCGCTCTATTCCTTAAAAATCCCACTCATGCTTTCTTTAGGATCAATTGTTGGCTTAGCCTGGCATATAGGGATAACCCAAAAAGTTAAGATGTGGTGGAACCGTGAATTAATCCTAATTAGCGTTTTTTTTATGCTGGTGACCCTCGGGGTTGTTATGGCCAGCAACCGCGGTGTCGCGATCGAATATTTTAAGGGAATTTACTGGAAAATTGCCTTAATGACCTATGCCATAACGTGGTTAACACGAACCAGTCGCGACTTTTCGCTGGCGTGCACGCTATTAACCGTTTCAGGTTGTCTGGTCAGCTTGGTTGCACTGAGTAATAAAGCCAATGGCATTGGGCTCGTCGAGGAAACCAGAGTCACTATTGGTCGTGCCTTAGGCTCAGTATTGGGCGACCCCAATGATTTGGCATTAGTATTAATGTTTCCTGCAGCATTTGCGACGAGTCTAATGACCACTGCCAAGTTAGCACGTTGGCAACGTTGGTTAGGTATATTTAGTGTCCCGATTTTATTTTTCGCGGTGCTTGCTACTCAAAGTCGCGGTGGACTATTAGGAATTATTGCAGTGTTTGGCGTATTTCTTTATCGCAAACTCAATAATCGGCTGCTTTTTGTGATCATCGGCTTAACTGCAGGGTTACTGCTATATGTGGTTGCCGGGATCTCGGATCGTTCCTCAGGTGGCTCAGCTGAAGATGGTATGGACGCATCCGCACAAGGGCGGCTATTCGCCTGGGAAGCCGCATGGGGTATGGCGTTACATAATCCATTGACCGGGGTCGGCATCGACAATTTTTATTCAAATTACTTTTACTATAGTGCACATTGGGACGGTTTAAATCATGCGGTTCACAGCACTTGGTTCGGAATTTTGGCAGAAACAGGTATTGTTGGCTTACTGGTCTTTGTCACCATTATCATTATGCTGATGCGCATGGCATTTAATAGCGTCATCTCGCTCGAGAAAATGGCGCAAGCGCCTGCGGTGATTACCGCGACAGCCAATGCCGTTTTTGCTGGGCTTCTTGGCACGGTGGTCGCGGGTACATTTTTAACCCAAGGTTTTACTTGGCCGATTTATATCTTGGCCGCGCTCATTCTGGCGGTCGCCCGCTGGGTTGATTTAGCGAAAAAATAGCAATATGCAATTCATTTTGCATATTAAAAGTAACCTCTCAAGCCTCCCCACACCAACCAACCAATAACAAACTGATAATTAACAATAAAATTGTTGGCACCATTACTGCTATGTAATAAGAAATTATCTAGCGGATTAACCCAATGAACCTCACAATTATCGCACAAACAAAGCAATGGTTAAAAACCAGTAATGTACCGGTAGTCAAACGTATTTTTAACACCCTTAAAATATGGCGCTGCGGTGATTTACCACTGCCAAAATTTCCTTACCAAGTGTTGTTCGCTATCCACCAGCTAGTAAGTCATAGCTTGGGTTATTTGGTTCGAGTATTTTATTGGACTCCACTATTTAAAAGTCAAATAAAGCACTGTGGTCAGCAACTTTATCTTTATGGTGGTTTGCCTTACATGGCCGGTCCACTAAATGTGTGCCTTGGTGAACGGTGTCGAATATCAGGCCAAACCACCATCACCGGCCGCGCGGCTCACCCAACAGCAGCAACCCTAACCGTGGGTGACAATGTTGATATCGGCTGGATGACCACCATTGCGGTCGGCGATCATATTTTCATTGGTAATAATGTCAGAATTGCAGGCCGAGCATTTTTAGCTGGCTACCCAGGCCACCCCATTAACGCGAAATCACGCGCTCAAGGCTTGCCTGAAACAGACAACCAAGTGGGCAATATTGTGCTTGAAGACGATGTTTGGTTAGCAACTGGCGTATCTGTAATGGCAGGCGTGACAATTGGCAAAGGCAGTATCATTGCTGCGTCAAGCGTCGTAACCAAAGACATTCCTGCCGGGGTGCTTGCGGCTGGCATTCCTGCGCGGGTAATTAGGGAGCTAAGAGTATGAGTTATTACAAAAGTAATAAAGGCCTTAGTAACATCTCGGTTAACGACTTACCTATCGAAACGGTTAACGACTCTACTATCAAAACAGTTAAAGACTCTAATAGAAAAACAGCTAAAGACTCTACTATAAAAACGGCTAAGGACTTAGTCGTTTTCGGTGAAGATTGGGGCGCATTGCCCAGCAGCACGCAGCAACTGATCAAACATTTAGCTCGAAATCGCAAAATCATTTGGGTCAATTCAATCGGTCTGCGTCAACCAACATTTTGCTGGCATGACATCAAACGCATGTGGCACAAAGTTAAGGCCGTATTATGCAGCGCACAAGAGCGCACCGATAATCAATCCACTCATCATGCTGATCCTCAATTTATGGTGATCAATCCCACAGCCATTCCAGCCCCACGCGCTGCCATAACCCGCTATGTCAGTGCGAAAATACTCGCTTACCAAGTCACTCATGCGATCAAGCAGGCGCAGTTAAATGCGCCAATATTATGGATTTCATTACCGACCGCGGTCGATATCGTCGGCAAGCTCTCAGAGTCCGCCGTTGTCTATTACTGCTGTGATGATTTTAATGCGCTTGCAGGGGTTGATCACGACACCGTTAACCAGCGCGAGCAGCAATTAGCCGATTGCGCCGACTTAATCTTAACCGCCAGTGAGGTCCTACGCGCTAAATTTTCTCACAAGGTAAAATTTGATCAAAAAACTGTCGTAACCGTTGAACACGGGGTCGACTTTAACTTATTTTCACAGCCAACGTTACGCGCCACCGATTTACCACAAAACGACAAACCAACAGCGGGTTTCTATGGCAGTATCGCTGGTTGGATCGATTTGGAATTATTGCAACAAACCATCAGCCAATTACCCGATTGGAACTTTGTATTTGTTGGCGCTATCACAGTCGATGTCAGTGTATTATGTCAATATAAAAATGTTTACTTTATCTCAAGCAAGCCGCATAACCAGCTCGCGAGTTACAGTCAGCACTGGACGGTCTCATTACTGCCATTTCAAATAAACAGCCAAATACTAGCCTGTAACCCGTTTAAATTACGGGAATATTTAGCGGCGGGCCGGCCAATAGTTAGCACCCCATTTCCGGCACTGATCCCTTATCAACAATTAATTGACGTGGTTACCAACTCGCAACAAATGGTCGCTGCATTGCAACGAGCCCGTGACGTTCAAGGGTTCGATCCTCTAAAGCGCCAAGCCGTAATCAATCAAACCTGGGAAATTCGTGCCGCCCAAGTCGCCAACTTGGTGGATGACTTATGAACGACTTATCTTACCAACTGCTGTATATCTTTATTGCAGCATGGCGCCGCCGATATTTAATCGTTACGCCACTTATCATCTTGCCTTTGGTCGGTTTAACCATTGGCTTAACTACTGCCAAACAATATCAATCACATACCAGCATGCTGATTCAAGAAACGGCGAAAATGAATCCATTTTTAGAAGACTTTGCCGTGTCACCGATGCTTAAAGAACGATTAGACTCCTTGCAAACCTTGTTGCATTCACGCCATATTCTCGGCGCTGTTGCGCGCGAGCAACAGTTAATCGATGACAATTCATCGGCTCAAGAATATCAGCGTACCATCGACCGGTTATCAAACGGGCTGTCGATGACCATGGTCGGTAAAGATCTTATTAGGATTGACTACACCGCTGGTTCAGCCGATGGCATGAAACAAATGCTAACAACAGTCAGTAGCCATTTTATCGAGCAACTACTGGCTCCTGAGCGTTCTAGCATGGAAGATTCTGCGATATTTTTGGAAAAATACCTCAAACAACGCCAACAAGCGCTGCACCTTGCCGAACAAGCATTAGCCAAATTTAAAGACCTGCACGCCAGAAACTTACCGCAACTGCACAGTGCCAACATCAGTAGAATTGCGAAACTAAAGTTAGATTTAGCCAAGAAAAAAGCCCAAAGGTCAGGGGTCAAAAAAAGTCTCGGCGGACTGAATATCCAACTATCAAAAACCAACCCGATTATTGGTAAAATTGAAGAAAAAATAATTCAATTACGTGGCGATTTAGCACTGCTCAAAGCCCGATATACCACTAAACATTCAAAAGTTCAAGCGACATTACGCGAACTAAAGAGTTTAGAACGAGAACGTCAACAATTACTTAACCACAAGCAGCAGGCTTTGAATTCAGACCAACTTTGGGACATCGCCAGTTCAATGTCCGTCACTAAAGGGGCCACTTCGCAGCCGTTATTAATTACCCAACTTGAAAAACTGCAAGATGCCCGTTCCAAGCTCGATTTTTTATCTGAAGAAATAATATCTTTAACCACGATGATAACCAAATTTGAGCAAACGGCTACCAACTTCGGTGCTAACCAGCAGCAATTTAGCAAACTAGAACGCGATTTAGACGTTAAGCAGCAATTATATGAAGAACTGTTACATCGATTTGAAATGGCACAAATGACCAGAGCTTTAGGGGTTTTTGAACAAAATAAACGGATTAAAATTATAGACCTTCCTTACACCCCTGCCGGGCCAAGCAATTACCCTTTGCTGCTCTATGTCATCGCGGGCCTAGTTGCTGGCATGCTATTGGGGTCAGGACTGGCGACGTTAATTGCCTTGACCGATAACCGAATTTTTCGTCGTGACCAGCTTGAACGTTTGTCATCAGTACCTGTTATTAGCCGGATCCCGCCACTAACGTAAGGAGAAACACCATGCAAAATCAAAACGACAAGATTGTTGCTCAAGTTGTCCAACATTTACGCCCTGGCGGTATTGAAACAATGGTGTTAGCGCTAATGAAACATCAACCCTTTAAAACCGTGATATTTAGCCTTGAAGGTACTAAAGAAGAAGCAATTGCACGCTGGCCTAGCCTAGCTAACGTCAGCAGTCAGTTGGTTTTTTTAAATAAACGCCCGGGGTTTAGCTCGTTAGTTATTTGGCAGTTATCCCTGTTATTTAAACAGCACCGGGTATCTGCTGTTCATACTCACCATATTGGTCCATTGCTCTATGGGGGTATCGCAGCCAGACTCGCTAATATTAGCAAACGAATTCATACCGAACACGACGCGTGGCACCTCAACAATTTTAAACAACGCTCGTTACAGAAATTGTTGCTGCGCTTGGTAAAACCTATTGTCGTTGCCGACGCGTTTGCGGTGGCAAAAAAGATTAGACAATATTTAAATCATCATGACATAACCCTGATCCACAACGGTATCGACACCGATAAATTTGTGCCTGGCAATCGAAATAATGCCCGCAGCCAACTGAATTTACCAACCGGTGTGGTGCTTATTGGCAATGCTGGTCGGCTCGAGTCGATCAAAGGCCAAGACTTATTAATTAGTGCGATCAGTCAATTCTCTTCAAGCGTGCATTTGGCGATAGCCGGTGGTGGCAGTTGCGAAGCGTTACTCAAACAGCAGGTCGCTAAACTAAATCTTGAGCAGCAAGTGCATTTCCTTGGCCCGCTCGACAATATGCTCAATTTTTACCAATCACTAGATCTATTTTGCCTGCCCTCACGACAAGAAGGCTTGCCCCTGTCACCGATGGAAGCACAAGCTTGTGGCATCCCAGCCTTAATCACCAATGTTGGTGGCTGCGCCGAAGCAATTTGCCAAACGACGGGTTTGTTAGTCGAACGAGACAATGTAGAACAGCTTGTTAGCGCGATTGAAATAATGCTATCGCGCCGCAGACAAACCAACCCGCGCGAATTTATTGCTCAATACCGTAACGTCCAAGGAATGGCCAATGCGTATACCAAACTCATTTGTTCATAACTCTCGCTCATGGACGGCATTGAGAGTTGTATTGAACGTTAGCCTGATAAATAGATAAGGAGGAAATTATGTTCACTATCCTAACCATAGGCTGCATGTTGTTGATTGTTTACCATCATCTGGGGTATCCACTGCTGCTAAAAATTCTGGCCAAGTCCAGCCTTTTAACCAACCAAGCATTTCCATCCAAAGACTCGTTAACGGTGACCGACACCGAGCCAACGCTGGCCAGTATTGCGATGGTGATACCCGCTTTTAACGAGCAACAATACATTGCCGACAAAATACGTAACCTGGCGATCCTAGACTACCCGAGCCATTTGTTAACAGTCATTATTGCGTGCGATGGCTGCACTGATAATACCGCAAAAATAGCCCGTGAAACCATCAAAGAACCTGGCTGCGACGCGGTAAACATCAAGATTATCGAATTTAAACACAACCGCGGAAAAGTTGCGGTTATTAATGATATTTTGCCGAAAATATCACAGAAAATTATCGCGTTAAGCGATGTCTCTGCGCTCATTTCAATTGATGCATTAACTCAGGCAAATTACGCATTTACCGACCAAAACGTTGGCCTAGTGACCGGCCATTACCAACTGGCAAACCCCGGTTCAAATGGCGAACAAACCTACTGGCAGTATCAAAGTGACATCAAGCAATGTGAGGCGAAGATATCTTCAATCATCGGTGCCCATGGTGCATTTTATCTATTTAGACGCGAACTATTTGTGCCTTTGGCGGCCAACACCATTAACGATGATTTTGTCATTGCAATGGCGGTTGTTGAGCAAGGGTATCGGGCGACATATGTCGCTGCCATTAATGCGATAGAATTAGAACGTGCAACATCTCAAATGGATTTAAACCGCAGACGCCGCATCGCAGCGGGTAACCTGCAACAACTCATTCGTTTTAAATCGATGCTGTTACCTAAATATAAAGGGGTTGCTTTTGCGTTTGCCTCAGGCAAAGCGCTGCGCGTTGTGATGCCATTGATTTTGATTGAAGCATGGCTTGGCAGCATCATGCTGATCGACACTCATATATTCTTTACCTTAGCCGCTTTGTCTCAAAGCTCTATTTATGGCTCAGTGCTGCTTTTCCGCCTAGTCAAACCTGCCCATCCGAATAAAATTTGGCAAACCATTTATTATCTAGTTAGTGGTTATACCGCCAATTTAATCGGTTGTATTCAATACATTTGTTACGACGATTGTCGTCATTAATCGATTTTTTTAGGGGAAAAAACATGACCAGTGACACAGTAAAGTCAATAATAGGACAAACTACTGACTCTTTATTCAATCAAACAGTTAAGCCTGCAAAGACAGCAACATTTAATCCAAAAATTAGGTTTTTTAAGCGGCTAATCGATCTGATTTTGGCCGGTAGCTTGTTACTTATATGCCTGCCCTTAATGCTCCTTATTGCATGCGCAATTAAGGTAAGTACCCGAGGAAACATTTTTTATTGCCAGCAACGGATAGGCTTGGCAACTCCGAATTATGTCGAGTTTTTTATCATGTACAAGTTCAGAACCATGGTTGAGAATGCAGAACAAAGCAGTGGCGCGGTTCTGGCAACGACCAACGATGTTAGAGTTACTGCTTTAGGCCGTTTTTTAAGAAAAGCCAGATTAGATGAATTACCGCAGCTCATTAATGTGTTGCGAGGCGACATGTCGATTGTTGGCCCTCGGCCAGAGCGTCCTGAGTTTTATCAAAAACTTGAAGACGAAATTCCGTTCTTTGCCGAACGCACATTCATGATCCAACCGGGTATAACTGGACTAGCGCAGATTAACCAAGGCTACGATACCTGTATCGACGATGTTCGGACAAAACTCGCTTACGATCACAGTTACGCCTTATCTTTGTTTACAATCATTGCATGGCTCAAAATGGACACTCACATCATGTTAAAAACATTCGTGGTGATGATAACTGGTCGCGGGCAGTAGCGGTATCACGACAATAGTTGTATCACGGCAAGCGCGTTTTAAATAGAACACCGATATTGGTCAAGATATCGGTGCATCTGGAATAAACCGTCTTTTTGTCGGCGGTCAATACAGCGTGTACAGCTGTATTGACCGCGAATTTACCTACTATGTGTCGATATCTAAATCGATATCCGCTTGCCCTGCTAGTTTTATCTTGCATCGCAAATTACGACGATCGAACAAACTAAAATATAAAAACTACCAACCGGCAAACATAACCACGCTAACATATTGATATTTAATTTAGTTTAGATAGTTATATTGTTGGCTCAAATTCTGCAATTACCTTAGCGTCTCTTCACTTTAAAGGTAATTCTTATGATATTACAAACGCACCTCGCTCAAAACCGTGAACTGATCGTTACTTTCTTTGGTGACATGGATGCCCAAGGCGTGAAAACTATTCAGGGCAAATTTGATTCTTTAGAACAATCACAAATTCCACAAATGGTGTTAGACCTACATCATGTTGATCTTATTGATTCATCGGGCATTGGTGCGATTGTTTTTCTCTACAAACGAATGCGCAATCGTGGTTATTCATTGTCATTGATTGGCGTTCATGGCCAACCTAAAACATTAATCAAAATGTTGCGGATCCACCTCAACATGTCAGTCACTTGGTCGACCGAACCAGACCAGCCATTTAACGAAATAAATGAGGGTTAATGATGAAACCGTGCCTAATTATAGCCAGCGTGATGAGCCTGACATTGACTCAAGGATGCGCAAACTTAATTTCAACTCTTGGCGGTCATGCTCAAGCACAGCGTTATGTAGTGGCAGCCGATCAGCCGCTGGGTCAAGAGCATGGTTTAAGGTTTGATTATACGTTATTAACCCAACATTTAGACATTTTGGTATTAGAAGGCGCTGAGTTGTGTTTTCCTGCCACCGTGGTTCAGGCCAAAACTCGCGAGCTGCGCATTGGCAATGAAATAAAAAGCGGCTTACTGTTTGATGCCGCAAACGACATTATTATTCAACGTCGACTGTTAACTCGGTTAGGGCGCCAGCTGCAATATGTTAATGAGCACCAAGCATGCACTTTAGCTGCAACAACACCATTAACTAATCCGGGCGAGATCGGTAGAAAGATCGCCAGCCTGCTTAATATCGATAATCAGTTTGCGATCGGGTCATATTCGCTCAACCCTAAGTTCGTGATAAGGCTTAGTCAGGCGGTCGAGTTAATTAAAAAGTTAACCGATTACCGATTACTAATAACCGGTCATGCCGACAATACCGGTAATGATGCTGACAACCTTACTCTTTCACGTCAGCGCGCCGAACAAGTAGGCCGTTACATCCAAATTATGGGCATCAACAAAGACCGAATCGACATTGCAACGTTAGGCAGCAACGAGCCTTTGGTTGCTGGTAATCAATCAGAGATCCGTTTAATCAACCGCCGAGTCACGGTTGAACTAATTGAGCGCACGAACGAGCCACAATAAGGAGTATTCCCCATGCTTAAATATCTAATTATATTGCCGTTATTGTTGTTGTATGCCCCAATAATGCAGGCTAATACCAACTATCATATTCAATTAGGCGATCAAATTCATATTTCACTGCCGGGCGAAACAACGCTTAATAAAGACTTTACCGTCGGTATTGATGGCGCAATCAATCTGCCAGAAGTCGGCATAGTTCAAGTGGCAGGACACCAAGAAATAGCGCTAAAAAAATTGCTAAGCGAGGCATTAAAGCCAGTGTTTAAAGATATGACTGGTTTTAATGTCTTTGTTGCCAAAAAGCGGCTAATCATTAATGTGATGGGTTATGTTAAAAAACCAGGTAAGGTGTTTTTACCTGCCGCCGCCAATGTTCAAATGGCCTTGCTCGCCGCAGGTGGCATTAGATCAGGCGCGCAACTAGACAAACTGCAATTGCGCCGCAAAAACAACACCCAACGGTTTAACTATAAAAAGTACCTCGACAGCGGTGACCATACAATTTTACCGCCCCTTAGCTCATTAGATACGCTGTTTGTACCGGCCTCACCAATGATTGGCAATATAGAAGTTGAGTTTGATCCCACTAAAATGGCCGCAGGTGGTGACGCTGCCGATCGGCTGGCGATAAAAGTGTTTGGCGAAGTTCACCAACAAGGCAGTTTTTCATTTAACAAAGACACAAATTTAATTGAGTTTTTGATGAAAGCTGGCGGTGTCACCCGTTATGCCGGTGTTGAACACATCCGAGTGATCACTAATGGTCAGCCACGCATATTTAATTTAAAAAACTACCTCGATAGCGGCGACATTACACTGCTTCCTGAAATCAATCCCGGTACCACTATCTTTGTACCACGCCAAGAAGAGCAAATTAAAACCGGGGCTAATGTCGTTTATGTGATGGGAGAAGTATTTAAACCCGGTGCATACGAAGGAAAATCAGATATCACCTTTATGGATATTCTGGCTAACGCGGGTGGCCCAACGCGATTTGCCGAGTCACGCCAGATCAAAATAATAAAAGCCAATGGTCAGGTTAAATCGTTCGATCTCACTGGTTATACTCATGGAACCAGTTCAAAGTCACTGCCTAGAATTGTTGCGGGTGACGCGATTTTTGTGCCTGAAAAAACTGACATGAACGAAAAGTCATGGTTAAATATTTCTCCTAATCGCGCGGTACGGGTTATTGGTGAAGTCGTGCGCCCCGGTCGCTATGAATGGGCCGACGAAATGTCATTACTTGATATTCTGGCCCATGTCGGCGGTCCAACTTCGCGGGCAGACACCGCTAACATCGACATTATATCGCGCGATCTTCAAGGCAGCATAAGACAATATACTTTTGATTTAGACAGCTTTATTGAACAAGGAAAAAATGAATCTAGTTTACCTGTGATCCGCGGTGGCGCGACCATTCGCATTCATGACTTGCCAAGCGACCCGAGTGACAACAAAGCACAATGGGTAAGACAATCTGCTGAAAAATCAATTTACGTTTTTGGTCAAGTGGGCGCACCCGGGCGTTATATGTTTACTAATAAAATGAATTTTCTCGACATACTAGCGGCAGCCGACGGACCAACGGCCGCAGCCGATATCCGCAATATTCGTATCAGCCACCGTAACGGTAAATACGCCAAAGTCACTAAGCTAAACTTAGCGCTTTATTTTGAAACGGGAGACGAAAACTTATTGCCAAAAATCACTACCGGCGACACTATTTATTTTCCCGAACTCGACCGTAACTGGTTAGACAAATCAAAAGAAATGACGGTCCGTGTATTAGGTGCGGTTAACAACCCTGGGCGTTATACCTATAGCGATAACATGACTATTCTTGACTTGCTAGCGCAAGCTGGCGGCACCAACAGTAACGCCTATATCGAGAAAATAACGGTGGTTAACCTTTCATGCTGTCGCAACCAAGCTCAGGAATTCAACCTCGCTAAATTTGCAAGAACTGCCGACTTTGACGCGCTGCCGGTCATTCGAGTAGGTGACACTATTTATGTGCCAGATCAACGCCAAAGCCGCTTATCTAAGGCGCGTTCAGGACTGCGCGATCTCTTCGAGTTGGTGTCGTTAGCCGCGTTACTCGGTTTGCTATAAAGGAGAAATCATGATCGACATTCCGGAGCATTATATTGAATTAGAGCATATTTATAACGCAACGTTAGCCCGAGGAATCAAATCATTAGCAGTGGTTTCAACCTCGCCTGGCGAAGGTGTTAGCTCGGTCATCATCGGACTAGCAAAGCGAAACGCCCTAGCCGCTAGAACAACTCTTGTGGTTGACTTAAATATTTACAATCCAGATTTAAGCCGATTAAGTAAACCCAATGCCATTGAGCACTCAAGCAAAGTTTTACCACTGCCAACGACGCTACAGCACGGTAATATTAACGACAAAATAGCGGTAATTACCGTGCCCGTTGAACGAAAGTTAGTACTAGGATTGCGTGAGCCTGGGGTGCTGCAAACTCACATCGAACAATGGCTAAAAGATTATGACAACGTCCTTATCGATACCTCACCAATGAGTCTCAATAATGGTGCTAACCTACCCCCTGAATATATCTCAAGTGCCTGTGATGGCACACTATTAACCGTATTAGCCGGAAAAACCACTAACACAGCGCTAAGTAATACCCTAAAAAAGCTCAATAATTCCAAGTCATTGTTAATTGGCATTGTGGTTAACGATCAATTTAACCCAAGCCTTCAAAATGAGTTACTTAGGGAGGTTCAGCGACTCGACAGTTGCTTTCCTAAACTTGCGAGTAAATTACGATACTGGATTAAAAGTAATAAAATACTGTCGTTAGAGATTTAGTTCTTTAGACAGCCGATGCGTAATAAACATTAAGACAATAAAAGTTACCCCGATAAAATTTTGGCAAAAAAATAGGCCGCAAAATGCGGCCTTAAAAATAGCAATGTGAGCAATAGTCGTGTGTACCCTTTAATAAACAAAACCGATAAAAATCTTGGTTATCGCCAAGTACTGAACAAATTCCCATTTGTTCAAACATTGAAAGTTGATATCACTAGATTATCAACCTTCTTTGTCAGGAGATACGTCCCTTGAAACGCGCAGTAATAATAATCATTACCATTAGCGTTTGTCAAATATTAATTTGAACTTATTTAAATACTCGATTGATATAAGGCTCTTAGCGGGACTATAGCTTGTTTCATGTGGCGGCTCCGATGATTCAACCACCGCGAAAAGTTCA
This sequence comes from Gammaproteobacteria bacterium, assembly GCA_013214945.1. Taxonomy (NCBI): domain Bacteria; kingdom Pseudomonadati; phylum Pseudomonadota; class Gammaproteobacteria; species Gammaproteobacteria bacterium. Next base: position 21,033 of record JABSRT010000008.1, on the reverse strand, counting down.
GGACAAAATACCAGCGGATTTATCATAGACAGTCCGGTTGGCAATCTTCAGTATCAAACCGAGTCGATCAAAGATCGAGTTACAGACGACGATGGTAAGTTCAATTATTTAGCTGGTGAAACCATCACCTTTAGCATTGGCCATGTTAAGTTTGATCCTGTGCCTGCTGCAACGTTTATTACACCATTTGAACTCGCAGGCAGCGATGATATTAACAACCGAAAAGTTGTTAATATCCTTAAACTGTTGCAATCGTTAGACGAAGTAGGCGATTTAACTGACGGCATCCAAATTTTAGCGCGGGCGCATACAGAGGCCGACGCCGATATGGGGGAAGACTTCAATTTCGACCAGCCAATCGATGATTTCGTTCAAGACGCAAACGTTATCCGCCTAATTGGCGCAGGCAATATTGTCACAACAGAGTCAGCTAAAGCGCACTTTAATGGCGTGATCGACGTACTTAATACAACCGTAATCAGCACTGACTTCCTGCAAAATAAAGTGTTTATCTTTGATGGCGACGTTGAATAGGTCACTAAAATCGAATTTAATACGTCAGGGCAAGGCCAATTGTTCTTTGACGATCCAAACGACGGAGACGCTTTCACCTGGGAGATAAATATCGCTGGCGCTATCGTATTTTCAGAAATTGACGAAGATAATAATGATCGTTTAGATTGGGTGATAACAGACGTATCTCTTACGCCTTTTGGCGGCGAAATTGACGTGCATGTAGAAGGTCAAATTGATGGCGACCCGGTTGAGTTTAATTCTCGCGAATTAATTCGCATTGAGTAATAGCTCGTCATAATAGTGACAATGGTATTGACACTAAAACTAAATAATAGGCAAAAAAAGAGGCCGCAAAATGCGGCCTTAAAATAGCAATGTGAGCAATAGTCGTGTGTACTTGTTAATAACCTAAAATGATAGATTTTTGGTTATTGCCAAGCACTGAACAAATTCCCATTTGTTCAAACATTGAAAGTTAATCGCAATAGATAATCAACAGTCTTTGTCAGGAGATACGTTCCTTGAAACGCACGGTAATAATAATCATTATCATTACCGTTTGTCAAACTTTAATTTAGTTTGCTTTTTAAAGTTACAAATCAAATTATTCAAAAACACCTAGTAACCCCACCACTCCACGCCGTAACAAAGTTACACAACAAATTGATAAATCGAACATAATAGATAACACAACAAATGATAATCCATAAAAATATCAGGTGAAAAATCAAGATTAATAACAGCATCGTATTTTTCCATCCACCAACAACAGGGCTAACGATAATGATTATCGTTAGCATTAGACTAATATCTAACAATAGATTGCTTACTTAGCTCACGATATTATTGTATTATTTCTAGGCAGGTTACGGCATAGATTAGGGACGTCACGACAAAACTATTATTTAATAATAGTTATTTAAAACTAGCATTTTAAATTATCACTTAAGATTATTACTTAAATTTGTCGCGGTGTTTTTTCATCATGTGGTAGCTATTATCCACGGACTAAGCCCAAGTACTAACTCCAAGTACTAAGCATAAGCCTAAGTACTAAAACCAAGGGCTCTATCGAAGCACTCTATCAAAAGGATATTTTTAAGGGCTGTTTCGAAGAGCTAAAACCAAAGACTATAACGATTACTATCGTTACAATTGCTAGGACGCACCCATGTTAAAACAACTAAAACTTATCGTCGCACTCTTACTCATTTCACTTAGCTCAACCGCTTTTGCGATTACAACACAACAACAAGCAGAGTTGCCCGCACTGAATGCTTTGCCAAATCAAACGTCTATTTCTGGATTGTCATCAGGGGCTTTTATGGCCGCTCAATTCCACATTGCCTACTCTAAAAGTTTAGTCGGTGCAGGCATTGTTGCAGGCGGGCCCTGGCACTGTGCAGGAGACATAAACACTTTAGCTAACCTTACCAAAGCAACGACCACTTGCATGAATCCTTGCGAATACATCCCGAGTTTTTTTTGCTGGAGCTACCTGTTGCCTAACAGTGATTACTTAGTCAAAGTAGCCAATGATAAAGCAAAATCAGGCGTTATTGACCCATTAATCAACCTAACGAATGACAAGGTTTACATTTTCTCTGGCAGCAGTGATCAAACCGTTATAACCAAGGTGGTCAACACTACCGAGCAATTTTATGGTCTGCTCGGGCTAGACAAAGCCCAGATCTTATACAACAAAACAACGGATGCCGGCCACGCCTTCATCACCACTAACACTCAAGATACTCAATGCGATAGAACCAACCCTCCTTATATTAATAATTGTGATATTCCACAGGCTAAAAATATTCTTAGCCATATTTATGGCGCTCAAAAGCCAGCAGCCCAAACATTAACGGGTGAATTAATCGAGTTTGATCAAAGCGAGTTTTTTGATCAAGCAATCAGCATGGACGATAAGGCTTTTGTATATATTCCGAATAACTGTCGTACTGACCAGTGTAAAATTCATGTCGCTGTACATGGCTGCAAACAAGGTATTTCACAACTAAAAACAGGCTATGTTGAAGGGACTGGTTATCTAGAAGTAGCCGACACTAACAACATTATTGTGCTATTTCCCCAAGTAAAAAAATCGATTACCCCACTAAACCCCAATGGATGCTGGGATTTTTGGGGCTATAGTAGCCAAAAAATAACCGGTGATGAGTATTATTCCAAGGAGGCTCCACAAATGGTCGCAATTAAAAAGATGATCGATCGTTTGATCACTCAACCAACTGTTCTCGCTAAAAGCTAACGTTTTATAAACCGCCAGCGACCTTGGCTGGCGGGTTTGTCCCTTCAGGTGTTCAGTAAGAAATTCGCATACCGATTAAAAAGTAAGGTTTTATAGGCTGAATGCGCAATAGTAAGGCTGTTAATCTTAAATTAACGGCAAACAGAGTCTTTTACTTAAGCAATTCGCTGGAATAACCAACGCTGGTGTTATTACATGACAAACAACCTGTTTAGTTGCCCTAAAAAGATTATAATCTCGTTATATTTTTATAACACCTAATTGAGTACCCAATGAACACAAAAGTCTACAAACGCGTACATACCTTAGCTGAAAGCTTAATGAACGCAGTGCAGAAAAAAGATCAAGCCTTGTTTGACAATCACTACAATGATTTAAAAGCAGTGTGTGAAGAGCATGAAAATAGTGATAAAGACCATCCTGTACAGTGGGAAACACTTGCCGATTTTACTGAAGATCTTACATTAGCCATCGCCATCTACGACAAGGCGCTACTTAAAGCTGACGCCATTAAATCAACAGACTTTCAGTCATCTATTGGTTTTTCAACCGCGTCTCTTAAACTTGAAATGGGTGATAAAACAGGTGCAATAGCTTCTTTGACTAAGGCGAAAAAATGCAGTAAAAGAATTCCAGATTTCGACTTAAAAGCAGAAATAATCGCTTTATTGGAAAAACTGACTGACTAGTAACAAAGACCAAGCAAGACTGACGGGGCTGTTAACTAAAGGGGCTATGCCAGATATAGTCCCTTCTTTTACAAGACTACTTAATCTACTGAATAGCTTACAGAATAACCTGTTTAATAACCTATTGAATCTGCTAAAAATTCTCTCTCTCAATATTATGATCGGTTAATTTCGAGCGGCCAATTCATTAAAACAATGCTCAGTGCCCTACTTCTATCAATGTTACCAAGTTAATATCCGGTTGAGACTCATGCGTATTAAATGAGGATTATTTGATAAAACGAAATGATTTAAATTTACCTTAAACCTTAAACCTTAAACCTTAAACCTTAAACCTTAATAAGCTAAAAGTACTGACAGACTATTGATAGCTAGGTATATGTTTAAAGTAGAACTATTTAATGATCAGCCGGCCACGCTAACCAAGGTAGGCCTAGCCGTAACGCGGCTATTAATTGATCTCGCGAATGGCGATGGTAGCCGTAAACTCGAATCCCAAAAATATGTAACATGACACTGCTAGCCTTTGCTTGGGCTTCACTTGCGGTATTGGTCTTTGACAGGTGCTTGCAGTAAAGCGACTCCACTTTACGCAGCCGCTCAGAAACATAACTTTTAAGTTCTGCTTGATGTTCGCTCAGCTCTAGCTGACTTTTAACTAAGAAGCAGCTGCAGTAGGAAGATTGGCACGACTCATCAATAAAGCTGATTAGTATATGTCGAATCGCTTCTTCAACCGTCGGGTGCTCAGTTAGGGTAGATTCTAATTTTTCTAATGATTGCAGGGTATAAAAATTTAAAGACTCTTTGAATAGCCCTTCTTTATTGCCAAATGCCAAATAAATACTACCGGGTTTTAAGCCCGTTTGTTCAAACACTGTTTGCATTGACGTGGCGTTATAACCTAAGCGCCAAAAAGCGTTGGCAGCATTTTCCAATACCTGCTCTTTATCAAACTGCGCTCTTGCCATAGCAACTCTTTTACCCTTTGATTATCGTTCAATACATTTCGCTAAAGTATAACGACTTCAGCATTGTTATACCAATCCCATTAATCGGCGTTTATCTCATTTCTAATAACTAGCTATTACTCGGCAATAAGCCTCTTGATAATAAGCTGCTCGATAATTGCTCCTGCATTATTCTAATGACACTCAGCCATAAGCTAATGTCGACATTCAGGTCGAAATCAATCGAGCGCCTTGTCTAAATTAATATTATCTTCGCACAACAAGACCATAAATTTTGTGTAATTGATGCTACAGCAACTATTGAAACAATATTAAAAAACACTTGAATGATCATTCAAGTTCTGTTTGAATGAACATTCAAGTTAATTACACCCATTCATTCTTTAAGGTTTTTCTATGTCATTACAAGATCAAATCGTCGATTACAAAGCGGGTTTTGTCAAAAAAGCACCCGCCAATGTGCAAGAGCTAATGAAGTTAGCAACTAAAAATTTAGCAGAGTCAGGCATGGTCGATAAAGCGCCAAAAGTTGCTGAACAGCTGCCAACATTCTCACTGCCTAACCAAAATGGCGTAACGGTAAACCTAAGCGACTTATTGGCCAAAGGCCCTGTTGTGGTGACTTTTTATCGTGGTGGATGGTGTCCGTATTGCAATTTGGAGTTAAAGGCTTATCAAGATCAGCTTGCTAATATCGCCGCTGAAAATGCAACATTGGTGGCGATCACCCCTGAATTACCCGATGCATCATTGTCTACAACAGAAAAAAATGCCTTAAAGTTTGAAGTGCTGTCTGACGTAAATTCTCAGTATGCTAAAAGCCTTGGCATCGTTTTTTCTCTGCCTGAAGAGTTACGTTCAATTTACTTATCTTTTGGGATCGAAGTCGAAAAACACAATGGTGCGGGTCAGTTCGATCTGCCATTGGCAGCAACCTTTGTTATCGCTCAAGACGGTACAATTGCCACTGCGTTTGTAGATGCTGATTACACCGCACGCCAAGAACCATCAGCTGTTGTTACTGCGCTTAAAAACCTTAAGTAATGTCAGTGCTAGTTTAGTTACTTAAGCTGCTATGCACCGCTACGGCCCTAGTAAAAATAAAAAGCGAAGCTCAAATGAGCTTCGCTTTTTTATGCTGGTAATCGCACAATATTGTCTCGCGATAACAGCGTTTAAAGTATAACGCCTGTGTTTGTCAGATATCGGTGCATGTGGAGTAAACCGTATTTTTCATGGACGAAAAATTGAGCGTATACGGATATATTCACCGCGAGTTTACGTAATATGTATCAATATCTGAGTGATAATGCATTAGTCCACTGCTAATAGCACTTCCAATAGATCGTGCTCGGCGACAAAATGCCCAGGGCTGTGTTCAAGCAACTTAGGTTGGTAACCTGTCGCACCTGCCAATTTAGATGGCAAAAATTTGAGTTGCGCCGTCGGATCCATTGGCGAGGGAAGCTCACCCGGAATTTTAATCGACTTGCGAGCCCGCTCTATTTTTGGGTCGGGAACCGGCACCGCCGAAATTAGCTGTTTGGTATAAGGATGCACGGGATTGGCGTAAATGGTTTTGCTCGGTGCCAGTTCGACCACCCTGCCCAAATAGAGCACCATAATACGGTGTGATACTTCACGTACCACGGCTAAGTCGTGCGAGATAAACAAAATTGATAGTTTAAATTCCTGCTGTAAGTCCATCAACAATTCAATAATTTGTGCTTGTACTGAAACATCCAGTGCCGATACAGCCTCGTCACAAATCACTAACTTAGGTTTCATGATCATGGCGCGGGCAATACCTACCCGCTGATTCTGCCCGCCGGATAATTCGTGGGGATAGCGGTTAATCATATTACGATCTAAGCCTACTCGATCCATCATCGTCATTACCGTCTCTTTCATTGCGGTGCGTGACATGTCACTGGCAAAGGTCAGCAGTGGCTCCATAATAGAATCGGAAATAGTCATGCGGGGATCTAAGCTCGCGAGGGGATCTTGGAACACTATTTGCAAATCTTTGCGTTTGTCTTTTAACTCATGTTTATTTAAGCCACTTAATGGTTTGCCCAACCAAGCCACAGTGCCTGCTGTCGGTGGAATAAGCTGTAACACGGCGCGGGCCAAGGTCGATTTACCGCAGCCACTCTCGCCCACTATGCCCAGTGTTTCACCGGGGCGCAATTCGAAGCTAACCCCGTCTACGGCCTTTAACGGCAACGTTTTAGGCCAAATACTACCGCCCACTTTAATGTTAAAGTGCACTTTAAGATTATCTACTTTTAGAAAATCAGCACCGCTCACATCGTCGGCGATAGGTCGTAATTTGTGGTGAGAAGTCTGTTCAGGATTATCAATGCGCGGCATTGAATCGAGTAACATCTTGGTGTAATCATGCTGAGGGCGATAGAAAATATCTTCCGCTTGCCCCTCTTCAACGTACTGACCATGGCGCATTACGTGCAAACGGTCGCACATCCGTGCTACTACGCCCATATCATGCGTGATTAAGGCAATGGCCGTGCCCTTTTCACGTTTGAGTTCGTCCATTAAGTCGAGAATTTCTGCCTGCACGGTAACATCTAACGCCGTGGTTGGCTCATCGGCAATCAGTAGTGACGGGCTACACAGCATCGACATTGCAATCATCACCCGTTGGCGCATTCCTCCTGAAAGCTCGTGTGGATATTGATTTAACCGGCGTTTACCTTCAGCTATTCGCACTCGGTCGATCCACTCAACACAAACCTTATCTGTCTCGGCGCGACTCAAATCCATATGTAACGCAGTGACTTCTCGCATTTGCTCTAAAATGGTTAAATGCGGGGTCAGCGATGTCAACGGATCTTGAAAAATCATCGACATGTTTTTGCCGCGCACGAGGTTTAGTTGTTCGGTACTCAATGCCAACAAGTTGTGATCTTCAAAAATGATCTTGCCAGTGGCCGAGCCATTTCTAGCCAACAAACCCATGGCGGCCATAAAGGTCTGACTTTTACCCGATCCACTTTCGCCGACAATGCCAACACATTCCCCGGGATTAATCTTAAAACTGACCCCTTTAACGGCTTCAACGTCACCGTCTGGAGTCGTAAAACTTATTTTTAGGTTTTCGACCCTAAAAATAGGTTTAATGCTCGATGTAATACTGGGTGTGATATTGGGTGTAGTACTGGGTTTAGTGATTAGTGTCATGATACTTGTCCTAGCGATCTTTAGGATCGAATGCATCACGCAGTCCATCGCCAATAAAGAAGAAACAAAATAGGCCGGTAATAAAGAAGCCCAACGGAAATGCCAGTTGCCAAAGAGTACCGTACTGGATGGTTTTAGCACCATCGCTGATCAGCGCCCCCCAAGAAGTTAAAGGCTCCTGAATACCCAGGCCTAGAAAAGAGATAAAACTCTCTAATAAGATAAGGTTTGGGATCATTAACGAGGTATAAACCACCACAATGCCGAGTAAATTTGGCACGATATGACGAACTATTATCTTGAAATCTGAAACCCCAGCAGCGACCGCCGCTTCAATAAACTCTTTGTGTTTTAGGGTCAATGTTTGCCCGCGGACAATCCGTGCCATATCCATCCAAGAGAACAGCCCCAAGCCAATAAAGAGGATGTAAACTGAACGCCCGAACATCACAAATAAAATAATGAGGATGAACATATAAGGAATAGACATTAGAATATCGACAAAACGCATCATTATATTGTCGATACGACCACCAAAGTAACCCGCCGTCGCGCCATAAAGCACCCCGACCAACACCGCTACTACGGTCCCAATAATGCCCACCATCAATGAAATTTGCGTGCCCTGCATTACCCGAGAAAACATATCTCGACCTAAATCATCGGTGCCAAAAAAGTGGCCGTTTTCAATTTGCGGTGCGCCCATTTCAGCGGCATTGCCGATTAGGCTCCAGTCGATAGTTTCATAGTCCCACTGACTGAACGCCGGGCCAACAAATGAAATTATAATCATCGCGGCTAATACAAAAACGCTGATTAAAGCGGCTTTGTTACGTTTGAAGCGGCGCATTGCATCTTGCCACTGTGAGCGCCCTTTAATCGGGTTAGAGTGAGCACTAGCTTCAACCACCCCTGAAATTTTCTTATTGTTTACTAGCATTTTAATCTTTCTCTTAGAGTCTAATCTTGGGATCGAGCCAAGCGTATGTAATATCTACCAAGGTATTAAACAAAATGGTCATCACGCCAAACACAATAGTGACCCCCATCAGTAGTGAGTAATCGCGGTTCAGTGCAGCATCGACAAAAAACTGCCCCATGCCCCCAGTACTGAAATAAATATCAATGATAACTGAGCCGGTGATCATATAGACGAAAGCTGGCCCTAAATAAGAAACAACCGGCAGCAGCGCTGGTTTAAGTGCATGACGCAAGATAATGCTGCGCATTGGCAGACCCTTCGCTTTGGCGGTGCGAATATAATTGGCATGTAATACCTCTAACATCGAAGAACGAGTGATACGTGCAATGCTAGCCATATAGCTGGTTGATAACGCGATAACTGGCATAATCACATACTGCCATTGGCCGCCGTTCCAACCGCCACCGGGTAACCAATTAAGCCATAGGGTGAAGATAATCACCAAAATAGGCGCCATCACAAAGTTGGGTAAAACTTGCGCGCCAATCGAGAAGCCAACGGCCGCATAATCAAGCTTAGTATTGTGTCGCACTGCGGCGGCTATTCCGAGTGGGATCCCCACGGCAACCGCCACCACAAAGGACCAAATCCCGTAAGTTAAAGTAACGGGAAAGCCCTGGGCCAAAATATCATTGACTGATCGGTCTTTGTACTTAAAGGAAGGACCAAAATCGAAATCAATTATTATGCCTTTAAGGTAGATAAATAATTGTTCAAACCAAGGTAAATTTAGCCCGTATTTAGCTTCTAAATTGGCCAGCACTTCGGGCGGTAGGCCCCGATCGGTCGAAAATGGACTGCCTGGTGATAAGCGCATTAAGGCAAATGAAATAACAATTAAAATTAAAATCGTTGGTATCGACGACAAGCTGCGCCGGATAATAAAACTAAACATGTGAAATAACCTTCAATATCACTCAAAAACGCGAACTACCTTGTCGCAATCGTTAACATTGTTGAGTTGTGATGTCACAAGACTAAAATAGAGACAAGATAAGCACCTAGTAAACATAAAATGCGATGGCGAAAAGACTTAGCCCGGTTGCGGGCGAAGTCTTTAACAAGTTCTATTTGGCCGTTTTGTAGAAGGTCCGGCTATAAATAGTTTGTTGAACGTTTTTGGTCGGCCAGCCCTTTAAGGTATTTCTGATCATGTAAATACCGGTGTAGTGATATACGGGAATAACCGGCATTTCGTCGGCCATCAACTGCTCTACTTTGGTGTAGTTTACATTAGGCGTAGCACTGGTTTTAGCCGCGCTCATTAAACTATCGACTTCTTTGTTGAGCCACTTGCCATGGTTGTAGCCCGCTTGAGTGGTCATTAAGTCGAGGAAGGTAGAAGCTTCGTTGTAATCACCACACCAAGCACCGCGAGCCAGTTGGAACGCTTGCTTTTTACGGGTCTCTAAGAATGTTTTCCACTCTTGATTGGCCAGCACCGCTTTAACCCCTAATTTCTGTTTCCACATTTGTGAAATAACCGTGGCGACTTTCTTGTGTGCTTCGTCTGTATTGTACAACATGTCAAACTCAAGCGGATTAGCTTTGCTGTATCCAGCAGCAGCTAACAGCTCTACGGCCTTAGCGTCACGCTGTTTCTGGGTCCAATTAGCGTATTTTACTTGTGGTATTTCAAAGCCCGCTGTTGCTCCTGGGGTGAAAGTATAGGCAGGGAATTGCCCGCCTTTGAGCACGTTTTTAACGATGATATTGCGATCGAGTGCATACGACAGCGCTTTTCTAACTCGTACATCTTTAAACGCTGCAGGGCCAGAGTCCGATAAATTGAAGGTGTAATAATAATTACATAAACGTGGGAAAGAGTAAGCTTCGTCTGGGTGAGACTTTTTCATGGCGGGATACTGACCTGCGGGGATCTCTGTTTTATCGATATCGCCCGCTTTAAAACGGATCAGCGCCTGGTTTTCATCATTGATCACCAATGCCGTGACTTTATTTAAAATGGTCTGGTCGTTGTTCCAGTAGTTAGTATTGCGCTCGCGCACATTTTTTTCTTTTAAGGTCCATTGCGTTAACACGTAGGCACCGTTTGAGACGATGTTGCCTGGACGGGTCCAGTCTTTGCCAAATTTTTCAACCGCCGCCTTAGGTGAAGGGAACGTAGTGGTATGCGTTACCATGCTCGGGAAATAAGGCAGCGGAGCTTCTAAGCTTACTTTGAACGTATAATCATCAACAGCCTCAACCCCTAACTTCTTGGGTGACATACCCTTTTTGATGATCGCGGCACCATTCTTAATCGCCATCATTTCCATATACCACGCATAAGGAGAGGCGGTAGCCGGATCGACAGCACGCTGCCACGCATAGACAAAGTCGTGCGCGGTGACTGGCTCACCATTTGACCAATTAGATTTTCTTAGATGAAAAGTATAGGTTTTTTTATCATCAGAAACATCGTACCGCAGCGCGACGCCAGGCACATTGTTGCCCAGTTCATCTTGGTTTAACAGACCTTCGAAAAGATCTCTTACGATGACCGAGCTTTCAACAGCTTCAACTAACTGTGGGTCAAGGCTGGGGATCCCATCGAGTAAGCGGTAGTTATAACTTTGATCTGCAGCTAGCGCTTCACCGGTTACTGGGTGAGTCGCAGCAAACGCAGACATTGTAGTAAAGGAAGTAACTGCTGCAATGACAGCAACCAGTGCTATGGAGTTTGAATTTTTATTATAATCCATCAAAATATATTCCTTATAAGATTTAAAAGATTTCAAAAAATAATCTGTAACACCATATCAGTGCTTTTAGCTTGACGCAAAAATCGGATTAGGTCCTAGGTGTTTTTTACATTAGTTAGTTCAAAGCCGAAGCTAGACTTTCATTTCAGCGCTTAACGCACACCAACAAATACATTAAAGAACAATACATTAGCACAATGACAGCCAATGATGTCAACTATTATAAATTAGGCATAAGCTTGAAGTTGATTGAAGTTGGGAGAATATAATAAGCAATAATCAAAAGTAAGGTTGCTCAGTATTGATCGCGCGACTAGGCGACAGTGGCGCTGGTGCTAGTAGTACTGATATTAAAATTAATGGTGCCGCCAAATGATAACGATTGGGGCAAAGTTCACACTCCGATCTCTTCACCACAAACATTGCGCTTAGTTATAATCGCTGGCAACTAGTCCAGAGGCAATCGGCTAGATGATTTTAGTTCCCTTAACGAGATACTGGACCTTATTGCTGAAATACCGCTTAGCTTTCTTAATACTTGATCAACAAATCGACTGTAATCATCGAGATCTTTGGCAACCACCTGCAACAAGAAGTCGGCTTCGCCCGTCGTATTGTGGCACGACAAAACATTACCGCAGTTAAGAATAACCTGTTCAAAATTTTTGGTTGTCTCTTCGTCATGCTCAATATAAGTGAGCTGAACAAAGGCCATAACACCATAACCCAGTTTACGTCGGTCAAGATTGGCCTGATAACTTTCAATATAACCTTGATCTTCTAGTTTTTTAACCCGGCGCCAGCAAGGTGTTTCACTTAAAGACAGCTCGGTGGCAAGCTTGGCATTTGTCAGCCGACCATCTCGTTGCAAACGTTCCAAAATATCAATATCTACCTTGCTTAACTCACTCATAGGCGGTATCTGCTCACTTGTTGTAAAAAATCGAAATTATATTTCAATCTTGTGCGGTTTCAATCGCCAATGCAAGCTCATTTCAAATTAAGGGGCTACGCCAAATCGAAGACATACAACTACTGCCGGAGCTTATCTCACCGTGGTTATCGCCTAACCGCAGGAATATTTCATTATTTAGCCAACTTTGAGGGGATTATTTCTGATGCCTGACAATTACTGTTGAAAATAGCAATGTAATTCCAAGGCACAATAGTACGATATTCGTTAATGTAAATTCATTACTAACATTAAAGGCACTGACATTATGAAAGCTGTAGTTTACGAAAATTTCACCCAAACACCCAAAATCATGACGGTTGCAGATCCGACCCCACAATCACACGGTGTGGTTATAAAAGTTAAGGCTACCGGTGTTTGTCGCAGCGACTGGCACGGCTGGATGGGCCATGATTCAGGCATTGAACTTCCGCATGTTCCTGGCCATGAGTTTGCTGGCATTATTGAAGCAATCGGTAGCGACGTTAGCCGTTTTAAAATAGGCGACCGTGTTACCGTTCCTTTTATCAGTGGCTGTGGCTCTTGCTTTGAGTGTAATACTGGTAATCATCAGGTGTGTGGTGACCAAACTCAGCCAGGTTTTACCCATTGGGGATCATTTGCCGAATATGTAGCCATTGATCACGCTGATGTTAACTTAGTTACCCTGCCCCAAGATTTAGACTTTACCACGGCTGCTAGTTTGGGTTGTCGCTTTGTTACCTCGTTTCGCGCCATTGTTGACCAAGGCAAGGTATCTGCCGGTCAATGGGTAACCATCCATGGTTGTGGCGGGGTTGGTTTGTCTGCCGTGATGATTGCTAATGCAATTGGCGCCAACGTAATTGCGATTGACATTTCAGACGACACACTTGCGCTAGCGCGCTCGTTAGGGGCTGTCGCGACTATTAATGCTAATAATGTCGCGAGTGTTCCCGAAGCAATCCATGAAATTACTCGCGGTGGCGCGCATGTATCTTTAGATGCGTTAGGCCACCCGCTGACCTGTGTCAATTCAATCAATAGCCTAAGGAAGCGTGGCAAGCATATTCAAGTTGGCTTGTTATTAGCCGATCATGCCAACCCTCGTATCCCGATGGATAAAGTGATTGGTAACGAGTTAGAAATAATAGGCAGCCACGGCATGCAAGCGCATCGTTACGACGCGATGTTAGCCATGATGCTGTCAGGAAAGTTACAACCCGAAAAACTGCTTGGCCGCACCATTAGCCTTGAGCAGTCTATCGATGCACTGACCACCATGGACCAACCTGGCATTCCAGGTGTAACCGTTATTACAACATTCTAGCGGGGCATATTATGAGTAATACATTACCAACAGTTGCCTTTATTGGTGGCGGTAACATGGCCAGCGCAATGATTGGTGGGCTGATTGCCAAAGGTCAGACGCCCGCCAGCATCATTGTTTCAGATCCATCAACCCAAACGACCACCCGACTCAATACTGACTTTGGTGTGTTAACCACCAACAACAGTGCTGAAGCAGTGCAAAAATCAGACATTGTAATTCTCGCTGTTAAACCACAAGTCATCGATCTTGTTATTAAAGATATTGCTGAACACTGTGATAGCCAAGGCAAACTATTTATCTCTATTGCGGCTGGAGTAACAGTCGCTCAACTGGTTAATAAATTAGGTGGAAATAGCGCCGTGGTGCGTTTAATGCCAAACATGCCTGCGATGATTAGTTACGGAATGTCGGGGTTATTTGCCAACGAAAATACCAGCCCCGAGCAAAAGATTCAGGCAATGGCTGTCGCCCAGTCTTGCGGCGATTGTATTGAAGTAACACAAGAAGAAAGCATCAATGCTATTACCGCAATATCGGGTAGTGGCCCTGCTTATTTCTTATTAATGATGGAAGGCATGATTAAAGCGGCAATTGAGCTGGGGTTCTCTGAAGAAGAGGCGCACCGACTTACTTGCCAAACGGCGCTGGGTGCAGCTCAACTCGCCATTAGCTCAGACAATAGTTTGTCGCACCTGAGACAGCAAATAACATCGCCAGGAGGCACCACCGAAAGCGCGTTGAACTATTTTTCAGACGCTGGGCTTATTCCTATGGTCGGTGGCGCCGTCAACGCCGCATTTGTCCGGGCGCAACAATTAGGGGGGAGGTAATTAGGGGAAAAGTAGTTAACTACTTTTCACTTAGACAACCGAATACTTAAGCTTATATTGATAGTAAGGAACAATATTTATGTCGACATTTAACAACATAACCTTAGTTAAAAAAGCAAACTTCTACTTTGACGGCCATGTAACTAGCCGAACCGTAACGTTTGCTGATTCGAGCATCAAAACATTAGGTATTATGATGCCAGGTAGTTACGAATTTAACACTGCTGAAGCAGAGATAATGGAGATCTTAGCGGGTAAGCTAACCGTTTTGCTACCTGGTGAAGATAAGTGGCAGGAGATTGTTGCAGGGCAATCGTTTAATGTCCCCGCCAACGAAACTTTTAAGGTACAGATACATAGCGTGACAGATTACTGTTGCTCTTATTTTAAGTAATGATGTAGATTGTCAGCGATAACTTAGCCTAAGCTGCCACGGGTGTCTGGGATGTAAGCTATAAAGTCACGATGATTTATGTCCCTTACTTGGCCTAACACTAAATAGTTAAAGCGTTACAGCCTAGGTATGCGCTGATATTTCCCTAAAAACGATGTAACTAACCGTGCTAATCGTGATTTTTACTTTTGGTTGATTGTTTTGTGTGCTCGTCATTTAAAATATATTTGTCGATAATTCTCTGATATTTCCCCGTTACTTTTAACTTATCAAGGGCAAGTTGCCAATTTTCTATCTCGGCTTGGTCAACGTTACTTGAAAAGGCCAAATACAGAACAGAGTCATATAATTTAATTGAAGTACGTTCAATGCCGCTGATATCTATATCTGCTTTTTCAGCCATCGCTGGCAGCACTAACTCACTGACAGGGATCAGATCTACCCGCCCTCGCAGTAACATCTTAAGCGTTTGCAACTGGTGACTAACTGGGTAAATTGTTTCGAAATTCAACTTGGTTAAATACGCATGGTCGGCATTACTTTTTGCGACACCAATCGTGTATTTGCCGTTAAGTTCAGACAGTGTCGTTTGTGAAATTTTATGCCCCTTGCGTTTATATAGATATACGCCCGAACTAATTAATGGCCCGACCCATTTTACAGTATCTTCACGTTCTGGAGTTCTAGCGACAATAAACCCTACCATATCAGTTTGGGTTTGCACTAGGCGTAATACGCGGGGAAATGGCATCAGCACAAATGATGGCTGGTAATTATGCTCTTTCATCATTAACCGCACTAGATCAACCGCAACACCAGCTAACTTGCCATTATCTTGATATACAAAGGGGCTTAAAGGATGGGTAACAAATGAAAGTTCTTTACCCCAAACCAACCCCCCAAGGAAAAAGAATAATGACATCAACAGCGGAATTAGTTTCATCGCACATCAGCTCTTAGGCAGGATTGAATCCTATTAATTATAGTTGAAAGTCTTGATATTTCTTGCTCAGAGCTGATTGAACGGGGCAAATATCTACGTTGCCAAGCCAACGTCAAAAATATTTACAACTGGGGTGGCAGCATGAGTGAAACAATCGTAAAAGCCGAGGCCCTATGATTACACTTGTTCAATATTTCAGCCAAATCACTCAGCGAGTGATTAATGGAGGTAATTATTAGCACGCGATACGCTGCGGCCATCAAGGAATAAGCAGTGTTTATTGGTTGTGTTGCTTGTCGTTAAACATTATTTGCATAGCACTATTTAATATTACTCGTTCATAGCGCGAGTCCAGAGCTAGGTCGCTAAAAAATCCTTATATTTCAATACAATTAAAGCTCATGAAGCTGTTTTTTAAACCGTCCTATAATCCATGTCAGTTTATTTTACACCTCATAATTTAACCAACAACAAACATAGTGTAAGTCATTGATATTGGTTGTAGGCACAATATATGCAGCACTTAAGTTGTACTTGCAATGCTAAAGTTGTATCAGCACTACTTTAGTTGTGTTCGCAAGATATCACTGGGCCTATACGTATAATAAGAAGTTACTCGATGAGCCCAACATTTTAATTTTGGGAGAACGACAAATGAATAGATCTAAAACTAAATTAAGGGCATTAATAGCAAGCTGCTTATTGTCCTTGGCTGCACTACCGTTAGCAGCATCGCCAATAATATCAGTTGACCTTGACCCTTCGACAGCAGGAATTCAGAGCACACTTAGTGTCACTACCGGGGCAACATTCACCATCGAAGTATTGATAGCAGATGACGGACTTGTAGTCTCACCTGCTACTTTCGATACCTTGCTTATAGAGACCTTTTATAATCATGCGGGAGCTGTACTTGGCGCTGGGCCAATTGGCGCTACCTGGCTGCCAACCTTAGCTGTCAACAGCCCATCTACTTTCGATTTCTTTACATTCGCAGCACCTTCTTTAATACCAGGCGGCGCGGGAGTATTCCCACCTACCGTTGCACCAGGTTTTGGCGCCGGCAGTGGCGCTATTGGCTTAATAGAACTAATGTCTCTGTTCAGCATCTCACCCGGCTTACCTACAGCCATTTTTTCGCTTGATTTCACCGCCCTAATGGCAGGAACCAGTGATATTTTAGCCTCAGGCTCGCCATTTGGCACAGCAGCTACCGCATTTATGGGAGCTCCCCTGCCTGAAACTTTACTGCTAGGCACGGTCACAGTCAGAGACCCAACGGGGATACCCGAGCCGACAATATTTTCCCTATTCCTGCTAGGAGTCGCTGGCATTAGCTTAACGAGACAAAGAAAGAATAATTGAATTAAAAATCCGTCATTTATCATGATAAATGACAGACAAACTTAAGTGAAACTTGACAACAATAAGTAGATGAATCAAACGCTTTAAGGAATTAATGAGTACAGCAGTAATCGCTTTAATATCCTAATAGGGTATCTGCGATATTTAGCTGCTTATTAGCGTCAGGGGAATTTAATTATGGGGGTGCAACTGCCCCTTCGACATAGGAATACGTATAAAATGAAACATTTTAAAAAGCTTATCTATACCGCTGCAATTCTTCCACTTATTTTTAGCTTTAGCACTGCTGCAGACCAGGTCATTCTCGACGACCTAATCGTCGATGGCTCTCAGTGCGTAGGGGCTGGTTGTAGCAATGGTGAAGAATTTGGGTTTGACACCCTCAAACTAAAATCAGACACGCCAATGATCAGGTTTGAAGATACCAGTTCGACATCCAGTTTTCCCAGTAGCGATTGGAGCGCCGGCGTTGAAGACGATGTCAACGATGTCAGCCGCTTTGTGGTTAAGTTCGGTAACGGTGCCACAGTACTTAGTCTGCCTGCCACTGAATCTGGTGGTATTGGGCTGGGGGCAAATTCAGCTATTGAGCCTAACGCTGTCTCTGTCGGCGCTCCAGGGATCGAGAGAAAAATTGTTCACGTAGCAAATGGCACCAACGCCACCGACGCTGTCAACAAGAGCCAGTTAGATCAGATGCAGGTTGATTTTCAAACAAAATTAAACCTGATCGGTACACGCATTGATAATTTAACCACTCGCGTCGATAATTTAATTCCATAATTCTTAGGCATATTTAACTGTAGAGATATTGTCATGAAAAAAAGAATAAACTTGTGGCTGATAATCGGTTTTTTAGCCGCGTTCAATAGTAATGCTGATCAGGTGATTTTAGATGACTTGATTTTGGCTGGTACCAGTGATGGCACTGTGCCTGCCTATGATTGTAGTGCACCGACATTGCAATTTTTTCCACTGGACCCAAGTCAATCTGTAGGTTTGATCCCAGCAGGAGACCCCATCGTTATTCCTGCGCCTATTATTGCTAGCTGTGTTGGCACTGTTTGTGAGTTTACTTGTGCTCCAGTAACTGCAAATGCGTGCGTCGGCTTCGATTGCGTTAATGGCGAATCCTTTAATAACCACAGTCTCAAATTAAAGGAAAATAATACCCGAATTCGCTTTACTGATTTGACGGTTAACGATCAGCTTGGACAAAGCTGGAACGTTGCTGCCAATGCATCGGCTAATCATGGGGCTCATTACCTCAGTATTGAAGTAAAATCGACCGTTGATACAGACTTGATTTTCAGTGATGGCACCGCCCCACTTTATGATTGTTCAGGTGCCGGTGTTCCAAATGAAACGCTGCCTTTCCTTTTTGCTGCGGTGCCTGATCAATCAGCAATCGTAGGAGTTACCCCCTTTGGTGCCGCTGTACTTTTACCAGCACCCGAGACGAACACCTGCTTGATCGATCCCGTGTTGCCCGATGTATATAACTGTGATTTCACCTGCCCACAATTAACCGGATTCACAGAAAAACCTGCGCTGCTATTGGGTACTGACACTGGTAATCCTTCTTTTACCAACGGTGTCGCCTTAGGCATTCATAGTGCTGCCGAAGATAATATGATTTCACTTGGTCGCGCTGGTTTGTTACGACAGTTACGCCATGTTGCAACGGCTATGGCAAATAACGACGCATTGACAGTCGAGGGGCTCAATCTTAATTTACTCGAGCAGGCTCTTATTTATTACAACACCCTACTCGATGGCATCGAAGTTAAGATCGAACAACTGGAGGCCGGAGGTGCTAGCCCAAATCCCTATGATGTTAACGGCGATAACGTCGTAGATATGAATGACTTTATGGCTGTCAGAGCATGTTTTAGAAAAAATATCGCCACTAACCCAAGCTGTGCAAGTGCCGATGTCAACGGCGATGGAGTTATTAATACTCTAGATTTTTCCTTAGTTCTCAGTAATAGGACTCCCTAGGCTGTAAAATCTTAACTAACACCTTATGGGAGCTCTCTCGTAAGGTGTTAGTAGCGTAAGGTTTGGTAGCGTATTGCAGCTCGCGAAAGTTCAAAGGTAATCATGGCAAACTTCTGACTTAGGGCTCAGGATTTAGGACTTTAAGTTTCTAGCTTGCTTTTCGTAAACTGGTTACTTGCACAGGCGTAATGAAGTGTCGCAGGTTTATCACACTTTACGGGATTATCACGACAGAATAATTCCTGACAATCTCGAAGCCTATTTTTATTTCATTGAAACTAAACAAGTTAATTTGTCTTTACTGTGTGTATCAGGCACAGCGTTCTCAATAAACCCGCTGGCAATTTCTCCACGGGAGTATTATTGAAGTTTTGTTCTGAATTTTGTTTTAAATCATTGTTATAATGTGACTTTAGGTTTAGAGTTTGTTTTAATTTTACGTTTGGATTTCGAGATTATCGCGGAATCTGGATAGTATGCTGTTATGTTGCACAAGGAGATGGAGTTCATGAATCAGATTAAGAGTAATTTTCAAATAATAGCAGCTACTGTTTCAACGCTTTATTTTGGTTTGTTTGCGTATGGAGCTTTTCTAGTTATTCAGCAATTCGAAAGAATATTTGACTCTTTTGAAGCTGAGTTGCCAATTCAAACTTATGTCTTAATTGGCACTTATCGCTACTGGGGAATATTGGGCTTAATTTCAGCCTTTATTCTTTATAAAGTCAGTAAAGGTAAAAGTAGTAAGTCGATGAAATTACTAATTTGTCTTTTTGTGTTGTCATTATTGTTAGTTCCATTTGCTATTTGGGGTATTTACAGCCCCGTACTTGAAAGCAGTGGTCAACCTGCAACATAATAAGAACCTAAAATCCGACAGCTTTTACTGTCGCATTTTTTGCAAAACAAAAGGCGCAAAAACCTGCACCAGTAAGCTGCGATTTAGGTTGGCGTTGAGGCATCAACGGAGTATTTGAGTATTGTGTTTCCTGTTAAGAAAGTAAGCGTCCCAATAAATAGTGAAGTATTTAAAAGCCTGAAAGGCTCTTACTATTCAGACTCTTATTCTTTTTATTCGAGTAAAGAATATCGAGTAGCACTTCAAATTTGGTTAGATCACGCAGCTCAAATACCTGCTTGGGTTAACTTTTTAATGGCAAGCAGAAATAAAATAGTATCAATGTTTGGGTTAAAAAATATTGGCCACTTAGGAGACTTAGACGCTAATAAATTAATTAATGAATATCAAGTTGGTGATAGGGTTGGAATATTCACTTTACTTTTTTTAAGTGATAGCGAAATTATATTAGGTGACTCGGATAAACACTTAGATGTAAAAGTTTCCGTGTATACTCAGATAGGTAAAGCCCATCTAGTTTCAATTTCGACCGTAGTGCATGTTCATAATTTTTTTGGTAAGTTATATATGTTGTTCGTGGAGCCAATGCATAAATTAATTGTACCGTCATCGATAAAACGAGCGGAAGGCTCTGATGCCTAAGCAAATCAACAAGGACAAAAAACAGTTACCTTTTGCTCCTTCGTCGCCATTTTAGACAACTACTTTTGGGACAACCTAATTTTAGACACCCACATAATTTAGACGGCTAAATGTCTTGAGTCAATTGGTTACTAACTGCCCTCTCTTGGTCTCTGTTTTAGTGTTTTTCTCGAACTGATTTTTTGTAAGGTAACCCATGCCCGATTTACTCACAATTGTCGAATTGCAGGCATGACAATGCCAGCCTAAAGCTGTTGGGGTATGTATTTACTTGGTGTGTTAACCGACGCCTTTATGCCAACACTGCCCGTGGTCGTTTGCGCATTGCCGCAACGCGTATTCGCTGCCAGCAAAGTGACCATATTGCCGCCTAAAGTTCTTTATCACTTCTATCCAATCGTCTGG